>CBDUIU010000878.1:0-1519 GCA_965367335.1 uncultured Saprospiraceae bacterium | reverse complement strand
GGAACAACCAGTTGCAGCCTACGTCAAAATAAAACACCCGATCTTTTAGTCCTTCAAACTCAGAAAACTGGATCATCGTATAAGGCTGCAAATGTCCCCATTTACCATCTGTCCCCATTTTTGGAAAAAGGTAACCCGCTTGGGTTAGCCAGCTATTTCCAGTACCGGAAACCGGGAACGCATTTCCCCGGCCATTAAAAGAAGCAATGGTCGTATTAATGGCATAGCCAGGATTATTGGCACCGAGTAGTCGAATATAATTAGGCCCAAAATTATAATTGAAAAGTGCAGTGTAAAGCGTGACCGCGGTACGCCTTTTTGTATGTAATGGCAACTCCATGAAAAAATCAAGCGCAAAGAGCGCAAGGTGATGATACACGGTATCCGTTTCATGCAAGGACCACAAGGCATCAGGCTGAAAAATAAATCCGCCTCCCAGATTCATGACTTTTTTCTTTCCGTGATAAGTACCGAGAGCTGTACTAGTCAAATTACTCTCCTTCTCCCAGAATTCATATTTAATATAACCAGCATACTGGGGACGTACCTGGCTATCCGTAAAGCGGGCAACATCGGCTATGGGGTCAGCTTGGAAAGATCCACTGTTTTGGGTAGAAAAAGGTTTAGATAAGATCAGCCGGTAATCAAAATTACTTATTTTTCCTTTGGCAAAAACGCTCAGCTTACGGATCAAATCATCAGTAGCGTCAAGCGTAGGCAATGCGACAAAGGGCAAATCGGAAGTTAATTGTTTAGCACTGTTGGGAGCGGTGTAGCGGGACAGGCCATCCCAGGAGGATTTGCCTGCGCCTAAAGCAAATTTTTTAGAAAATGTATATTCTGCATAAGCATCTAGCAGGTCGAGAGAAGTACCTCTGGGCGAAAGATAACTAAGGTTATTTTTTCCCAACTGCAAAAATAAAAACAAACGATCACTCACTTGACTAAATGCTGCAAAACGGAAACGGCGAATGGAAAGGTCAGCCGTATAAGGATCATCATCGCTAAGAACATTTGTGCCTGGATTGTTATGGTTAACACGAGCCCAGAATTGTATAAAGGTGGTAAAGCTTAACCAATGGGTTTTGTCTTGGTTGAGGTTGATGCGCAGACGATGGTTGCCCATGTCATTTTGTGCTGGCAAAGAAGTTAGAAAAAGGCTACTCAAAAAGATCAGGAAGAGCATTGATGTTTTAATAGAAATGCTTTTTCTCATTCCATTCGAATTAAATATTGAAGAATCAACATCCAGCGGCGATCATCCGTAATAATTTGATCACCCTTTTCGTAGAAGATTGGCCGGCTTTGCAGGTTCAAAGATAGTTTAGAAAAATGGGCCTGAAATAACCAATTGATGCCGAGGTCAACTATGATCACAGGGTCATCCAACCCTTTGAAATCAGAATATTGTAAAGTGGCGTAGGGTTGTAACTGGCCAATGTTCATGCGAGGGAACAGAAATCCCGTTTGCAATAATAAGGACTGTCCGGTACCCACAGCGGGATAAGCGTTCCCTGGG
>CBDUIU010000877.1:0-1521 GCA_965367335.1 uncultured Saprospiraceae bacterium | reverse complement strand
AGCTTGCTGAGCAAAGTTAAGGGAACTCAAGGTAAGCGAGGCCAGGTCGGGCTGAAGCTCAATCAGGGCAGAGCGTTTTTCAAGCTCCGGGAAGTTCCTGCCCGAGGTACTACCACAGATCACCAGAGTTGGACAATGCTTGCGGACACCTTCAAAGATTTTGGCGTAAATGTCCTTTCTCCAGGTAGGCTTACCTGCTTCATCCCGTGCATGCAGATGAGTAATAGTTATTCCTAATTCATAAGCTTCATGGACCTGCTCAATGATCTCCGCTGGAGATTCCGGAACGTAGGGTGTCATTGCCTTAGTAGGTATCATCCCGGTAGGGCAAAAGTTAATAATGGTAGACATATTTTGGGGTTTTGAATTATGAAATTTGATGTCGAATCAAATATGGTTTTTTTTGTGCAGTTTGTAGAGAAATTCGGGAAAGCTTAAGGCCTAACAATCCAAGCATCAGAAGTATAAAGCCATTGCTTACTAAAATGAGTAAGCCAAGGAAAAGCCAAATGGGTACAGCTTGTTGGAAGAACACACAGGTAATGAAACCAATGAGTACGATCAAACTTGAGATGAAAAGTAAGGTGCCTGTCCAAATGACAAATCGAAAAACAAAGCTGGTGTTATTGAGTAGGAGGCGACCGAAAAGGCGCATCAGTTTTAAGAGCGAATAACCACTTTTACCTTCGCGTCGGGTACTATGACTTACCGGAACACCAACGACATCTTTGGTGGTGGAAAAAATTAGAGATGACAGAAGGGGGTAAGGAGTATGACCGATACTTACCATTTTTCTAGCAATATTAGATTGGATAAGACAGAAAGTAGTCATACGCAGATTTCGTGGCTTTCCCGAAAGTAGCTGATCAAAATAGCTTTTAAAGCTGCTGGAGATATTTCTGGACAGTGAGTGTTTTTTTTGGAGAAATTGACCGATTACCACATCGTGTTTGTTTAAGGCGATCAGTGTCGGGATATCTTCCGGAGCGTGTTGCAAGTCATCATCCATCGTAATCAGGTACTTGCCCTTTGCGAGGGTCAGTCCACACAGGATAGCGGAGTGTTGCCCAAAATTACGGGTCAATTGAATCGCTCGGATATACTGCCCTTTTCGCACCAGGTCTTCTACAATTGGCCAGGTAGCAGCATTAGGGGATCCATCATCAATGAAAATAATTTCATAAGATTGCCCGATGCGAACCGTAAAGACTTGTTCAATCCGTTTTGATAATTCCCTGAGCACTTCCGTCGTATTATATACCGGAATGATAATGGAAAAATGTATAGAAAAATTTGTTTCCATTTATCCGTTTATTGAATCTGAGTGACTTGTGATCGCCTGGGTAGAATGATGTCTATTGTTTAGCCATTGCCAGCTTTGAATGACGTAATAAATGAATAAGCCGAAAAGGAAAGGCTCCGCCGGAAATTTAAAACGATTGGCATCGGCAGCCGTCACAAAGACAAAATTTATTCCCCAAAAAGAGAATAGGATAAAAAACATAGCCAACAAAGTGAAAT
>CBDUIU010000876.1:0-1559 GCA_965367335.1 uncultured Saprospiraceae bacterium | reverse complement strand
GGTAGCTTCAGCTGATGGAATTAGCGCCGGGGTTACGACCAGTTTTACCAGTACGGTAAATGACTTGATTATTGATAACTTTAACTTTGTAGCACCACTTCCTGTCACACTTAGCAATTTTTCTGCGGAAGCTACAAACAAGGATGAAGTACAACTGGAGTGGACGACGGAGCGAGAAATTGATAATGATTATTTTTTATTAGAAAGAAGTGAAAATGGAAAAGATTTTGAAAAAGTAACGCAGGTGGAAGGATTCGGAAATAGTGTTGTTAGTCAATACTATCAATACCTGGATCAAACTTTGAGCGAGGGTAGCTATTACTACCGACTAACTCAAGTAGATTTTAGTGGAGCAGAAAACTATAGTGATGTTGTTCATGTAGAGTTACAGTCAAGTCAAAAACTGTCGATTTACCCAAGCCATACTCGTCGGCATTTACAGATTGAATTCAGGAAACCACTTGACAAATCAACCACCTTAGAAGTAGTTGATATGGTCGGTCAAATAAAGCAAACTGCAAAACTGGAAAAGGGGACATTGAAATCTCAGATGAATGTGCAAATGCTGCCTTCCGGTATGTATCATCTTTTGTATAATCAAAGAGGTGAAACCCAATATCAACGATTTATAAAATTATAAAATAAAGAGTAATTATCATATGCGCCGATCCGGATTACCTGGATCGGCGTTTTTATTAGAGGTTTCTTTTGCCGATTCATCAAATTTCATGACCCAACGAGCTTATTTTTCACTTTATTTTGGAATCTTTGTGTAGATATAAAAGTGAATCTGATTTATGCGAAGACAGGAAAAGACCTTTTTGCCAACTAAGTGGGGTGATTTTCATATGCTAGCTTTTGCGGAAAGTGAAAATGATCTAATGCCACACTTGGCAATGATTAGCTTGAATACAGACATCAGCCATCCTGTTAATGTTCGTATCCACTCAGAGTGTATTACCGGGGACCTCTTTGGTTCTAAAAAATGTGACTGTGGCGAGCAACTGGAGGCTGCCATGAAACTCATTGCAAAGGAGGGGGGGATGTTAATTTATCTTCGACAGGAAGGACGTGGTATTGGCATCATTAATAAATTACGCGCTTATAACCTTCAGGCGGAAGGTATGAATACCATAGATGCTAATGTCCACCTGGGTTTAGAGATTGATGCCCGTTCTTATGAAATCGCTATAGGTATATTAAAAGACCTGAACATTCAAGCCATTCGCTTATTGACCAATAATCCGGAAAAGATAGAAGCCATTGAGGCCTCTTCTATAAAACTTATTGAACGTCTCCCTTTAGTGATCCCACCTAAAAAAGAAAACCAAGACTATTTGGATACCAAACAAAACCAAATGGGCCATTTATTTGAATAAAATAGTACCACTTCCTCTCTAAAGTTTTCACCTATTGATCCATCAACCACAATGCTCAATGTGGTTAATCTTGGATGGCTGACACACTTCCCAATTACTTTATCTATTAATGATATATACCTAATCTTCGGTAGGCCACTACCTAATCATCCCGCTTTTGGATTTGATTAGATTACGGTA
>CBDUIU010000875.1:0-1569 GCA_965367335.1 uncultured Saprospiraceae bacterium | reverse complement strand
AATCATCCGTAAAGCCCGTTGCATCAAACTCCGTGATACGTTGGCCCATGGAATTACCACGGCGGATACGAATATGCAATTCACTTTTCCCGCTACCATTTCTTTTGGGCGTACAATACTCAAAAAGGTAATGACTATTTGCTTCGGAAAAAATCAGGTTCGCAATTTCTTCAAACTTATCGTTGAGCGCATTTGTATCAGTAGCAAAGGCTGCATAATCTTTACCTAAGCGATTAAGTACCGTTTCATCAATTTCTCCTCCCAGGCCAATCGAATAAAAGTTGATGCCTTCATCAGCACGATCAACCGCATTATAAGCTTCAGCTTTGCTGTAACGAGCGGCTTGATCCGTACCATCCGTAAAGACAACAATGGAAACAGAGGAGACAATATCATTAACCCGGTCGGAACGCAACCGGTCACCAGCGATAGTGGTTCCTTTTAACATCGCACCAAACAGGTCAGTAGAACTATCTGAGGATAATCCAGGCGTAACGCTATTAATTGCATTATGGAGGGCATCCGCGTCATTGGTAAAATCAATTAACTGGTGCAGTTTATCCCGACCATCAAACCAATAGATCCCAATCGTTCCGGAGGAATTAATATCATTAGCGATGACATTATCGACAAAATTATTAGCAGAAGCCTTGAGTTCATCCAGGCTGTTATTCAGTACAGAGCCAGAGAGGTCCAGCAAAAGCATCGTATGGTATTTGAATACCCTCGCATTATCTGAGATCACCCGAGTAGCTTCATCTTTGGAAAGTAATAGTGGCGACTCATCATTACGGCCTTTCTCCAAAATCTCAAAATCCGCTTCTGTCAAACCAGAAACTGGTTCTCCTAATTTATTCTCAACCTTAAAGAAAATGGAAACTCGAGACGGGGGTGTTTCATATTGTTCCTCAATCGTAATGACTAAGTCTTCCCGTTGAGGAGCAGTGTCTTTGTCTTTTTTACAAGCTGCAAAAAACAATATCGAACACAATAGTAGTAAAGTGCGGGTTTTCATTATATAGATGTTTAGCGGACGGTAAGGAAAAGTGCGTGTAGGGTTCCTGGCCCGTCAAGTTTAAAATTAGGTGGTTTTGATTTTCTAATAACGGCGTTAAAAGAAGTTTACATATAAAAGAAGTCTTAAAGTTTGCCTCACCCCTATTGTACGAAGTTAATTATATTAAGTTTTAAGAAGATATTAACTTTTTTAGTATAACTCTTCCAGAAAGATAAGCCGATACCATAGTTAGTACTAAATTAATTTTTGTTCAACTTTTTTTTATAAAAAGTGAACAATATATAAATGTGCATGTTGATAGAAGCGTTTACAATCCAATTGTTAATTTCAAAAAAGATTTTTCATGAAAAACGCTCTAGAATTATTCAAACTGCTGGCCCTGGTCGGCGTACTTGGTTTCTTCACCGCTTGTGATAATGACGATGAACCTGAAATCACTACTATCACCGCAACTGCTGCTGCGGATGATGATTTCTCCACACTAGTAAGTGCGCTACAACGCGTAGGCTTAGATGCAACCCTACAGACTGGAACGTACACCGTGTTTGCCC
>CBDUIU010000874.1:0-1574 GCA_965367335.1 uncultured Saprospiraceae bacterium | reverse complement strand
TTTAGAGCGATTTAAGGGCGTTTTGTCCTATAGCTGGTTGTGTATGCCTTAGTCTTGTAGGAAGTTTATATTCAGAAGAATTGGTCAAAAAAATGGATCTAAATCTGTGACTAAGTATTTAAACTAGAAGATTCGAATTTTAAAGATGCCTAAATAAAAAAAGTCTTGAATGCTAGACATTCAAGACTTTTTGATTGCTAGTAACAATCAATCATGGAATTGACTACTTATTAGTATTCATCTTCATTAAATAGAAAATCATCTTTGCGTGGGTAATCAGGCCAAATATCTTCAATGGTCTCATACACTTCACCTTCATCCTCCATTTGCTGAAGGTTTTCGATAACTTCTAATGGTGCGCCAGAACGAATAGCATAATCAATCAGTTCGTCTCTGGTTGCTGGCCAGGGTGCGTCTTCTAAATTTGAGGCAAGTTCTAATGTCCAATACATAGTTTAAAATAATTAATTCAATATGTTAGATAACACAGACGAATTTCAAAAGTTCCTTAAAGGGCAAAAAAAAAGAGGTCTAATTTGCGGCAAATGTAATAAAACTAGTTTATAGAAACAACAGGTTTTTTTACAATAGTCAAATTTCAAAAACTAGACCATGTTATGTATGAGGAATTATATAGCAATTTGCTGATAATCAGGTAGTTGAAAAATACTAAAAAGCACAGCCAACAGGTTTTGCTCAGTAGAGTTCTGTTGGCTGTGCTTATAGCAGGCGTCATTTAAGGATTAGATAATCATCATTGCGTCGCCATAACTAAAAAAACGATATTTTTCTTTGATTGCCTGATTGTAAGCTTCCAGGATAAGTTCCTGACCTCCAAAAGCACAGACCATGATAACTAAGCTGGACTTCGGCAAATGAAAATTAGTGATCATACGATCGGCGATATTAAAATCAAAAGGCGGATAAATAAATTTATTCGTCCATCCTTCTGCTGTTTTCAACAAGCCTTCTGCTGAAACGGCAGACTCGATCGTCCTCATGGAGGTTGTTCCTACGGCGCAAATTTTATTGCGGTTAATTTTGCATTTATTGACTTGCTCAATCGCCTTTTGCGGAATTTTAAAGTATTCCGCATCCATCTTGTGTTTTGATAAATCTTCAACATCAATACTACGGAAAGTTCCCAAGCCAACATGCAGCGTAATTTCTGCAAAATTAATCCCTTTGATTTCCAGGCGCTTCATCAACTCCCGACTGAAGTGTAGCCCTGCAGTAGGAGCGGCAACCGCACCAATCTCTTTCGCATAAATAGTTTGGTAGCGCTCTTTGTCAATTTCTTCCGGAGCCCGGTTGATGTACTTCGGTAAAGGGGTATTGCCAAGGAAATAAAGCTCCTTTTGGAACTCTTCATCCGGACCATCATATAAAAAGCGAATGGTACGCCCACGAGAGGTCGTGTTATCTACTACTTCTGCAACTAAGACATCATTGTCGTTTTCATCACTGAAATATAACTTATTACCAACCCGAATTTTACGGGCAGGATCGACGAGAACGTCCCAAAGACGAGCTTCTGGGTTTAACTCACGGAGTAAGAAAACCTCTATTTTGGC
>CBDUIU010000873.1:0-1575 GCA_965367335.1 uncultured Saprospiraceae bacterium | reverse complement strand
AATAGTACAAATGTTAGTCGCAATTTCAAAAACTGGCCTTATTTATTAAAGATCGATCACAGCGGAGAGGTGGAATGGGAATACCTTTGGCCCAATGATTCAAAGCATGGACCTGCCTTTGATGTGGTAAAAGGAATTGGAGGAGGCTGGTTGGTTTCGACGGCAATAGTTGAGGAAATTACTGTAAATTCTACTCAAAGTATATTTGTGTGGGATGCTAGTATTTTTAAGCTTAACGAACAAAGGGGATTAGAGTGGGAGTTAAAATTGCCCCAGCCCGAAAGTTTTGATTATAATCAATTTAATCGTTTGATTACCGTAAGTGATAACAGTGGATATGTGGCTGCAGGCGCTTTACATTCACCAAATGAAGCAGAATACGGTTATGATATTACCGGTTGGTTATACAAGCTATCCCCTGCAGGAGATAGTTTGTGGAGCCGGAGGTACCAGGTGATAACCAGTAGACGAGACGAACACAAGTTTGTTGATTTGAAGGAAACGTCCGATGGTGGTTTTGTTATGTGTGGACAAGTTGTTGATCGTGCACGGGATACTGCCCGTGCGGAGGCTGCCCAGCAAGGCTGGTTGGTGAAGGTAGATGAATATGGCTGTTTGGTGCCGGGCTGTCATTTGGTCACAAAGACTAAAGATGAGCAACTCAAAGCCCTAACAATCAACTTGTACCCCAACCCGGTGGGTGACTTTCTCAATGTACACATTTCTGACGTGGAATGGAGGGGCCGTTTTTTTCAATTACATAACAGCAGTGGCCAACTCATGCGTAAGTGGCCAAATGCTGCGGAGGAGTTAACCCAGATGTTGTCCATGAATACCTATCCCACGGGCTGGTATGTCCTGAGTTATTGGACGGAAGCAGGTGAATTACTGTGGACAGAAAAAGTGATAAAACCCTGAAGGAATTACTGACCACCTGTTCTCTATTATGATTATCCCTTGACCAACAGCTGCTTCATATCCACTCGCTCACTAATGATCTTCTCCAGCTGATCTACGGTCACCCGCTCTTGTTCCAGTGTATCCCGGTCGCGGATGGTGACGGTGCCATCTTCCAGGGAATCAAAATCTACGCAGACACAAAAGGGCGTTCCAATTGCATCCTGGCGACGATAGAGCTTTCCGATACTCCCGGTATCATCATACTGACAGGTAAAAGATAGCCGCAGTTGTTTGAATATATCTTTAGCCATTTTTACCAGACCCTCTTCGTTGCGCTTCAGTGGCATCACCGCACATTTGATCGGTGACAAAGCCGGGGGTAACTTCAATACCTCGCGCTGTTTATTAGGGTCATCCTGGCCCGGTACAACTTCTTCTACTAAGGCATTACTCATAACGGACAGAAACATCCGATCAACTCCGATGGAAGTTTCAACGACATAAGGGATATAGTTCTCGTTTAGCTCGGAGTCAAAGTATTGCAACTTACGGCCAGACAATTCCTGGTGGCTTTTCAGGTCAAAGTCTGTACGGGAATGAATTCCTTCCAACTCTTTGAATCCAAATGGAAATTCAAATTGAATATCCACGGCAGCATCAGCATAATGCGCCAGA
>CBDUIU010000872.1:0-1580 GCA_965367335.1 uncultured Saprospiraceae bacterium | reverse complement strand
AGTTGATAGGGCCCGATTTGCCGCTTTATGCTAACCTTGGTGTAGCCCAGGTCGAACAACTTTGGATGAAAAATCAGTTTGACCTGATTAATAAAATGGTTGATAAACTAAAGGCGGACGGATTGATAATCCATGTTAATCCTTTGCAGGAATGGTTGCAACCGGAAGGAGATCGCTTTGAAAAGCCACCAATAGAAACGATTGAGGCTTTTCTAAATTACACGGATTTACCTGTAATCGTTAAAGAGGTAGGACATGGAATGGGCTACGAAAGCCTTAAAACATTGCTACAGTTACCCCTTGCCGCTGTGGATTTTGCTGCTAACGGAGGCACTAATTTTTCAAAACTAGAACTACTTCGCAGTGATGACCAAAAAAGGCGAATGTATGAGCAGTTAGCCTTTGTCGGTCATAGCGCAGATGAGATGGTACATATTGTCAATCAGTTACAAAATGAATTAGGAGATCGTCTACAGTGTAAGCAAATTATCGTGTCTGGTGGTATTCGTAGTTTTTTGGATGGCTACTATTTAATTAATAAATTAGCACTTCCCGGCGTTTATGGACAAGCGTCGGCTTTTTTACGTCATGCACGAGGAGAATACGAAGAACTTTATCGTTACGTGGATATGCAGGTTCAGGGCCTGGAATTAGCGGAAGCCTTTTTGACAGTGCGGTAAAGGTTTAAACGCAGAAAATCCTTTAATAAATAAATCTTTAACACAACTCTATAAATAGACCACAACAACTTCTAAATAATGAGTGGTAAATCAATATCAGGCTTTTCTAAGCTTTCCAAACGTAAAAAACTTCGTTGGTTAGTAGAGAATTTTTTCAAGGATCCGGAAAATGTAATGCGAGAGTTGATGAGTTTTTGGCATGAAAATGCAGATCAGCAACGCGTACTTGATGGCTTTAGTGAAAATACCATTAGCAATTTTGTGCTGCCTTTTGGTGTCGCACCGAACTTTGTAATCAATGGAAAGACTTATGTCGTACCTATGGTGATTGAAGAGAGCTCCGTAGTAGCCGCAGCCTCCAGTGCTGCAAAATATTGGATGGATCGTGGTGGTTTTACAGCTGAAGTAATTGGAACAACAAAGATTGGACAGGTACATTTCAATTGGGAAGGTGATTCCGCGAAACTGGAAGCGGCTTTTCCGGCAATTCGAGAACGGCTGATTAATGACGCATTGCCAATCACTCATAATATGACCCAGCGGGGAGGTGGCGTACTGAATGTGGAGCTATTGGATATGACACATTTGGAACCGGATTATTATCAGATCAAAGCTGCATTTGATACTTGTGATTCGATGGGGGCTAATTTTATTAACTCGGTTTTAGAATCCTTTGCCCAATCTTTAGAAGAATATTTTCGGAATGGCGAGGAATTCATTGGTAAAGAGAGAGAGGTCTGTATTATAATGGCCATCTTATCTAACTATACTCCTGAATGTTTGGTACGGGCTTCAGTCTCTTGCTCCATTGAAGAGCTGGGACCTTGTACAGGAAGTATGTCAGCAGATGAGTTTGCTAATCGGTTTTGCAAAGCTGTTCGCATCGCTCATATTGACCCA
>CBDUIU010000871.1:0-1587 GCA_965367335.1 uncultured Saprospiraceae bacterium | reverse complement strand
AGGAATGCCGAACAGAAAGCCCAGGTTGACTGCCGCGATCACAGCAGTAAAAGAACCGGAAGGGGTGAAATAATCGACAAAGGGGTAAGCAAAAGTAAGCCCGACCATGCTCATAATCCACAGAATACTAAAAGCAATGATCAGCGCAAAACCAATGATAAATAAGATGGGTTTCCAGACTTTTCCTACAAAAATAATGAGGCTGGAAATAATACGACCTATTGTAGAAACCCCTTTCTTAAGGGCTCCTCCGAGTTTAGTTCCACCAACTCTTTTTTTTTTGACCCCAGGTCTAATTCTTCACTCAGATCGGATAGACGATCTGACAGGTGGTCAATCTCCTCTTCGATAGTTTTGGCGATATTGGAAACGTTGATAGGTTCGCCCTTCATCGCAAGACGATCACCGGCATTCTTAGCTTCCGGAGTAATAATCCAGAGAATGATATAAGCGGGGATTCCAAAGCCCCCGAAGATAGTCCCGAGTACAAAGGCCAGGCGGATCCAGATAGGATCTTCAATACCAAAATAAGCGGCGATACCCGAACAAACGCCAGCAACGGCCTGGTCTTCCGGGTTGCGGAATAAGCGTTTGCCTGTTTGAATATTTCCGGAACTGCTTTTTGATTTGGTGGATACGTCGTCTATTGGATCCGCCCCAAATTCTTCGGGTGTTCCCATAATACTTATTGCAGCTTCCACAACTTTTAAACTGACGATAGCTTGGCTATTGAGCTGTTCCTGGAACAACTCAGCCATCCGGCCTTCAATGTCGGAGGTGATTTCCTCATAGCCTTCCGAATTGCGAAAGTGCCGATGAATGGTTGCCAGGTAGTTACTCAGATGTTCGTAGGCATCTTCGTCAATAGTAAAGGGATAGCCCCCCAGGTTGATTTGCAGAATCTTATTCATTGTTAGCAATATTTTGCGTCGATTGACTGACTGCGTTAACGAGTTCGTTCCAGGATGTAAAAAGGTCGCCGAGGAATTCCCGGCCCATATCGGTTAAATGATAATATTTACGTGGAGGGCCGGAAGTAGACTCCTTCCAGTTATAATGGAGGAGCCCGGCATTTTTTAGTCGGGTGAGCAAGGGGTAAATCGTTCCCTCTTTGATTTCCAAATGCCCGTTTTTTAAACGAGTTAAGATATCCGAAGGGTAGGCTTCCTTTTCGGATATGATGGAGAGGATACATAGCTCCAGCACTCCCTTGCGCATTTGTGCTTTTGTATTATTCAAAATTTGCTCTTTTTCCGCCATGATGAGACAAAGATAATATAAAACATGGTACCTTGCAATACAAAGTACTGTAAAAAATTTAGTACCTGCTATAGCTTTGTTTAATAAGTAATTGAAAATGAGTGTGTTGAGGAAATTTAATTGTAAAAAATTATTTAAATAAACATCCCCATCCACCTTGAAAGGTGAATAGGGATTACAATACATGTGTAGGAATAGATAATTATGAGAAATAGAGAAAAGCTAATTGACTGCTTAGGGGTTGGGTTGCCCTTACGGGCTTTTGGGTGTCTGCTAAGGCAGACTTTGGGTCGCTGCGCTTTGGGTAACTCTACTCCTATTATTATA
>CBDUIU010000870.1:0-1592 GCA_965367335.1 uncultured Saprospiraceae bacterium | reverse complement strand
AAATTAAAGTTATTGCCGATATCACCTGTGATGTGGAAGGTTCTGTGCCCATTACCATGGAAGCAACTGACATCTACCACCCTACTTTTGGATGGAGTAAAAGCCAACAAAAACAGGTAGAAAAGTATTGCGATGATTGCATCGACATTATGGCCGTTACCAATCTGCCAACCGAAATGCCGCAAAATGCCAGTGAAGAATTTGGGTCTCTGCTCTTTGAACATATCATCCCCTTACTCATTGAAGATCCCACTCATCAAATCATTCAGAACGCTACTATAAGCTATAACGGTAAACTGACAAATACATATAAATACCTGACTAACTTTGTTACATAGATACCCTGTATCTCAAAATATGAGAATCGCCTTATTTCTTTTAAGTTTTGGTCTAAGCCTGAGTTTGTTTAGCCAATCCTACACTATTTCCGGAACCATTAAAGAAAGTGGAAGCCAAGAGCTACTACCCGGAGTGAGCATTTACGATAGCACTCGACAAAATGGAACGACCAGCAATCGCTATGGTTTCTATTCCATTACCCTGCCCAAAGGATACTATAAAATTGTATATTCCTTTATCGGTTATGATGTGCAATACCTCAGCATTAACCTTACCGAGAATGTTGAGCACGATATAAATTTCAGCAAGACAACCAGTGACATCGGTGAAGTGGTAATCTCAGCTTCTAAAACTCCTCGCGAAAGCGAAAGAGTTCAAATGAGTAGCATAGATATACCCATTCAACAAATCAAAGACATCCCTACTTTTTTAGGAGAAAAAGACGTGCTCAAGGTTATTCAACTAATGCCTGGAGTGCAAAGCGGCAGCGAGGGACAAAGCGGTATTTACGTTAGAGGTGGCGGACCAGATCAGAATTTAATTATACTGGATGATGCGATAGTCTATAATGCCTCTCACCTTTTTGGCTTCTTTTCACTTTTCAATGGCGATGCACTTAAAAGCGTGGAACTGATTAAAGGTGGATTTCCAGCGCAGTACGGTGGCCGACTCTCATCTGTTGTTGATATGAGCATGAAAGAAGGAAATAGAGATCATTACGCTGGAGAATTTGGCATTGGTTTGATTTCTTCAAGAGGTGTTTTTGAAGGCCCTCTTCCAGGAACCGACGGCAAGGGGTCTTTTATTATAGCTGGACGAAGAACTTATATCGACATTTTAGCACAACCCTTAATAGCCCTTAGTTCTGATGGCGATGAAACTTTTGGATACTTCTTTCAGGACTTCAATGTTAAACTCAATTATGATCTTGGACCAAAAGATAGATTGTACTTAAGCAGCTATTTCGGCAAGGATAAATTCTACTATAAATGGCAATACGACGGTGATAAGGACAAAGGAAATTTAGGTTGGGGAAATAGTACGGGGACTTTGAGATGGAACCACAAAATCAGCAATAAAGCCTTCTCCAACACTTCATTTATCTTGAGCAAATTCGTTCTTGGTGTAAATGCAGAAAGCGAATACGAAGACGACTTCTACTATAATTTGAACTTTAGTTCAACCATCAATGATTTCACCTTAAAACACGATATTGACTTTTATCCTAGTCCAAAACACACCATAAAAACCGG
>CBDUIU010000869.1:0-1597 GCA_965367335.1 uncultured Saprospiraceae bacterium | reverse complement strand
CACTTAACCAAAGCTTAGCAAATAGATAAACCAATGAAGCCCTCGCAAGCAACTTAGTGGCATTATTTTTGGTCCGAATCCAATAGAAATAATTGTGACCAAAAAAATTGATCAGATCCAGGATTGGGTGTTCCGCCAGATCCATAATCGCCACCTCGTTTATAATACCTGCTGGGAAGATCCTCGTTGTGATCGTCAGCTATTAAGGTTAAACCCGGAAAGTGAGGTGGTCATGATCACCAGCGCCGGCTGTAACGCCCTCGAGTATTTGTTGGAAGCTCCGGCTCAAATCCATTGCGTGGATGTAAATGCCAGGCAAAATGCGCTGCTGGAGCTTAAAAAGGCAGCCATCAGGCAGCTACCCCACAATGACCTTTTCCTGCTTTTTGGTAAAGGGTGGCACCCACAATGGGCAGAGATCTATACCCAGCAAATAAGGTCAGAGCTTCCCGCCTATGCGCAGCGCTACTGGGATACACATCAAACTTATTTTAATGGTCAGGGATTACGTAAGTCCTTTTATTATTACGGCTCCTCCGGTAGTGTTGCCTGGTGGGCCCGGCAATATTTGAAATCGCGTCCGAAACTGCATCGCCAGATCAAAGCTATGTTTAAGGCGGAGAGCCTGGAGGAACAAATCAGCCTTTACGAAAAAATTGAAGGCAAGGTACTTAACCGCCTGATCCAGTGGGTAGTTAATCAACATATTACGCTTTATGCGGTAGGCGTACCGCGGAGCCAGCGTGAGCTGTACTTTGATCAACACGAACAAGGCGTATTGGGCTACATCAAGCGTAGTATGCGCCAGGTATTCACCCAATTGCCCTTAAAAGACAATTATTTCTGGCAGTTGTATTTCCACGGTTGCTATTTTGTGGATTGTTGTCCGGCTTATCTGGAGGCAGCTCATCAAAACACCCTGACCGAACGGCTGGACCGCATCGTACAACACACCACCACTATCAGCGATTTTCTGCGCAAGCACCCCAAAGCTTATTCACACTATGTTCTCCTGGACCATCAGGACTGGTTGGCGGCAAACAATCGGCCGGCATTAGAAGAAGAATGGGACCTCATCCTGGCCAATAGTCGTCCGGGCACCCGAATCCTGATGCGATCCGCTGCCGATGAGATCACTTTCTTGCCTGATTTCGTTACCCAACGAGTCTCTTTTGACCACCAGGCTGCGGCAAGTTCCCATGACCAGGACCGGGTAGGCACTTACGGGAGTGTTTATATTGGAACGGTAAAGGATTGAAATATTAAGAAAATAAACCATGGTGGTTTTATCAGATCGAAAATTAAACACCTAATACCTCTAACAATTTTCACGGTGAGTAAAACCAAAATTACTTCTAATATTAAAGAGCAGAACCAGACGATTACGACTTATTATCAGTTCCAGTCGCAAATCTATGATCTAACCCGATGGACCTTTCTTTTTGGGCGAAAACAGGTCGTCAACCTGCTTCCTTTTGCACCAGATGCAAACTTTTCCCTGCTGGAAATAGGTTGCGGAACCGGGTATAATCTCAAACGCCTCGCCACATACTACCCTCATGCTCAACTGCAAGGTATGGACCTGTCAGCTGACATG
>CBDUIU010000868.1:0-1626 GCA_965367335.1 uncultured Saprospiraceae bacterium | reverse complement strand
TTATTGAAAGTGAAGTTATTACGGGTAATCGTAAGCGGGAAATTGATAAAAGAAACGGTGTTATCTGAATTGATGTTGAAATTAAATGGATCGGCATCTATATCACAATCAATATATGTTGCACTGATCTGCCACTCCCCACTCAGGTCATAATAATATGCATTAAATTCAATGCTTGGGTTTTCACTATAATCCCCGTTTTCTTTTTGAATTTTGACTTGAACAATTTGATCTTCATCCCCATCACCTAAAGTCCAAATGGTTTCTGCAAAACCATTGGCATCGGTCTGAACAATTTCATTGCTAACAGTACCAGCGCCTTTAATTACCTCAAAGCGAACATTGGTGTTATTTAAAGCTTCACCATCACTGTTAGTTGCTTTTATTTTTATAGGCTCTGTCAATGTTAATGATTGTCCTAAGTTATCATTGTAAGTAACTATTGACTGGTTATCCCCAGAGATAATTCCAAGATTCAAATCATTTGTTTCAAAACTAACTTGGGCACCATAAACAGTCTCTTCCACAGTTGTGGCATACGCTTTTACGTAATAGGTGCTACCGGGAACCAAAGCTGTTAGATTGCCTGTAAACGCTCCTTCTCCACTTCCTATTTGCAACTTAGTCCCTGTTGTTTCCGGATCTTCAGAAGTACCCCAATAAACGCCACGTTCAGTGGCCATAGCCATTCCCTCACAAATTACATTACCACCAACGGTTGCCGTTGTACTGGTGATTTCTGTGACGGCATCAGTGGTTACTGAGCATTTATCTTCCAAGGTTATAAAACTAACTTGCTCTCCAAAAATGGTTTCGTCCGTATTTGTGGCATACGCTTTTACATAATAGGTGGTACCTGGCTCCAAAGCTGTTAGATTGCCTGTAAACGCTCCTTCCCCACTTCCTATTTGCAACTTTGTCCCTGTAGTTTCTGGATCTTCGGAAGTACCCCAATAAACGCCTCGTTCAGTGGTCGTTGCCTCTCCCTCACAAGTTATAGTACCACCAACGGTGGCTGTTGTACTGGTGATATCTGCGACGGCATCTGTAGTCACTGAGCATTCGTCCTCCATCAAGGTTATAAAACTAACCTGGGTACCGAAGGCGGTTCCTTCTGTATTTGTGGCATAGGCTTTTACATAAAAGGTGGTACCGGGCTCCAAAGCTGTTAGATTAGCTGTAAACGCTCCTTCCCCACTTCCTATTTGCAACTTAGTCCCTGTTGTTTCCGGATCTTCGGAAGTACCCCAATAAACGCCACGATTTGTTACAGGATCGCCACCGTCATCGGTTACATTTCCTCCAGCAATTGCCGTTGTCTGGGTAATATCTGAGATAATTGCGGTTGTCACCGTAGGGAGCTCGGTAGTAGGCTCGATAATAGGCTCATCAACCGGGTCATTATCACTACATGCTACCATATAGGATAGGATCAAAACTAAAGATGCTATCATACCTAATAGGACCTTTATCGGTTTAAACTGGGGTGAAATTCTTAGCTTTTTCATGACTTAAATGTTTTATATTACTAAATATGAGTATCAAAATATGGACAATAAAAAGCTATGGATATTTTGCAAAAAACGCAATGATCTGCGTCAACTGAAGACCTTGAAGTAGGTTTTT
>CBDUIU010000867.1:0-1629 GCA_965367335.1 uncultured Saprospiraceae bacterium | reverse complement strand
GATGTCTTTCACAGAATATTCTCGCACACCAAAGCCCTCAAAACCCAGTTGTACATGAACATGACCCATGAGTTTCGTACACCGCTAACAATCATCTTGGGAATGGCACAGCAAATTTTAGAGAACCCCAAGGAGCATTTTAATGATGGGCTGCATATGATTATCCGCAATGGCCAAAACCTGCTCGGACTGGTTAACAAAATGCTCAACCTTTCCAAGTTGGAAAGTGGGAAGATGACTTTAGATCTAGTTCAAAGTGATGTAGTAGTTTTTTTGAAAAATATGGTGGAGGCTTTTCGGTCTTTTGCTGCGAATAAAGAAATACAGCTGCACTTTTTGCCGGAAGTTGATTCAGTGATGATGGACATCGACAAAGATAAATTACAGCAAGTGGTGTCCAATTTATTGTCTAACGCTTTTAAATTTACTCCAAAAGGAGGGCATATCTATTTTGGATTAAGGGAAGAGAATGGATCGATTGTCATTAGGGTCAAAGATACAGGGCGGGGTATTCCGGAGCGTGATCTGGAAAAAGTATTTGATCGATTTTATCAAGTGGATAATAGTACCACGCGACAATATGAAGGGACAGGTATCGGGCTGGCTTTGTCAAAAGAGTTGGTGAAATTGATGAAAGGGGAGATTTCTGCGCAAAGCCCTCCAATAGGTGCCAGCAAAGGATCAGAATTTATGGTTGTCCTGCCCATTCAACAAGAAGCACCCATTGAATTAACACTGAGCACGGTCGATCCCGTAGAATCCCCGGATACGTCCAGGACGCAAGACAAAATTGTAGCTCCTGTAGTAAACGGAACTAAATTAGCCAAGGACGCGATTGTACAAATAGCTGATAGTCAAAATATTAATGGAGGAGGTAATCCCTTAATCCTGCTGGTGGAAGACAATGCGGATGTCGTAGCCTACGTGGCCTCCTGTTTGTCTGATTATCGGTTGGCTGTCGCCGAAAATGGACAAGAAGGCTTTGACATCGCTACGGAAATGATCCCCGACCTGATCATTAGTGATGTCATGATGCCGGTTATGGACGGCTTCGAGCTTTGTCGAAAATTAAAATCTGATGAGCGGACTGATCATATCCCGGTGATTATGCTTACAGCCCGAGCTGACCTAGACAGCAAACTGGAAGGCCTGGAATTTGGTGCCAATGCCTACCTGCCAAAGCCCTATGAAAAACAGGAATTATTACTGACCATTAAAAACCTGTTTAAACTCAGGAATAAGTTACAGCAGCATTATCAAAGCCTGGCGGGTTTATCGGAGACCAAAAAAGAAGAAGCGCCCAGTGAACCCATTCAACCGGAAGATACTTTTGTCTTAAAAGTCAGAGCAATCATCGAGGCCCATCTTGATGACCTTAATTTCACGGTTGAGCAATTGGCCAAAGAGCTACACCTTAGCCATTCGCAACTCGGCCGAAAGTTGGATGCATTGACCGGCTTGTCTCCTAATCGGTTTATTCGGACCATCCGTTTAAATAAAGCAAAAGAATTGTTAGGCAATCAGGAATTAAGTATCACTGCGATTGCCTATGAATGCGGATTTAATGATCCCAGTTATTTTACCCGTGTCTTTAAAAAGGAGTTCGGAAAAACACCGGTGGAGTGGCGG
>CBDUIU010000866.1:0-1636 GCA_965367335.1 uncultured Saprospiraceae bacterium | reverse complement strand
AGGTGAATGGCTTAGGACAAACTACTGAGTTCTGAATCCGCCCCTACTCTATTGTTTGTAAACGAAGGCTATCGGATCTACATTTCCCCACAAAAGCCATGTGCCCTATACGAGCACACAACTTTTAGGGGGCCGTGCTTTCCAAACAAAAATTGAATGGTAAGGTTTGGTGTTATTTCTGAATCTTTTTACCGCTCCAGGGCATGACAAAATCTCTTTGTGGACAATAGCTTACGCCAAAAATCTCATCTCCGACAATATATCCCGTTTGATAATAATCATGGTTAGTATCTGACGACCGGAAAGCAAAATGCAACTTATTCCAGTTTTTATTCAGACAAGTTTCTTGTATCGGGCTTCCATAAAATAGCCCCGTAAACTTATTCCCATCTTGTTGACTAACAATAAAGGATTGCAGGTAAGGGCTAGCCTCGGGAGAAGTACGGAGGTCGATGATCCACTCTCCTACAATTACTTCAGGGGCTACAGTTGTTTTGTCAGTAGCGGTGGTTTGGGAAAAAGTGAGATTAGATAAAAGTGTTAAGCAGATCAAATGAATAAGTCTCATAATTTAAATCGTTTAAAAGGTGAAGAAGATGATTCAAATATGAGGTAAAGCGTTCGCCCAATCGGCTCAATACGTGTTTTGGGAAGTCTTATTTCCTGTTTTGGGTTCTTTTTTGGAAAAATGAAGGACTTTCACCACTCATTTTTTTAAAAACCCGATTAAAAGTAGATTTTGAATTGAAACCACTTTCAATCGCAATACCTGTTAAGGTCAAATGACTAAACCTTCCTGCGTCTATATGCTCCTTAAATTCATTTACTCTATACTCATTTACAAAATCAATAAAGGACTTTTTTAGACCATAGTTGATGTGGTAGGAAAGTTTTCTTGGAGGTTCGCCAAGGCTTTTAGCAAACACTTGTAAGGTGAGATTAGGATTGAGAAAATATTTCTTTGCTTGCATCTCTGCTTTTATTTTTTCTAATAGTAAGGGATCAATGGGAACAGGAGCATCTGAATTTTCTTTACCCATCTTCCGTTTATTAATTCCCGTTTTCTTTAAATTTGTCTGTAACAATGCTCCAGCTGCAAGTATTAAAATACTCACGCCCATAGAAATCGCTGAAAAATCATACTTAGGATAATATTGCCAAATAATCCTCAGGATTGTATCCACCAACCATAAGAAACAAATCACCATTAAAACGCCCTGTACCAACTTTAGCCAATTCAGATTAATTTTTGAAACTTCTGAATATTGGTTGTTAATCCAGTCTTGGTAATGTTTGACTAGCTTTCTTGACATAAACAGATAAATGATCAAGGAGAGCAGGCTTCCGATAAATTCAATATTGTAGGTATACGGTAGGTGCACTTCCTGCCAGAACCAACGCCTGAACATATAATCTTTGCTTTGCAAAAACACATAAAGTAATACCTGAATGATTACTGGGATAAAATGCCAAATATGTCTTTTCGAGAAGGTAAAGTCAGATCTTGTAATAGAGATCGTATACAAATAGATGAGCGGTCCAAAAGCTAGTGAAAAATAGATCGGCAAAAAATAAAAGTTAGGGTTTTGCTGGTAAATCATTGCGGCATTAAAAAAATCATCTAATAGCCATAAAG
>CBDUIU010000865.1:0-1645 GCA_965367335.1 uncultured Saprospiraceae bacterium | reverse complement strand
AACGCTTATGTTTATAAACCATTTCTGGAAGACTTAAGAGGAAAGATTACATTTCCCAGAGATGTAGCACCATTTGAAAGTTATCTCGATTTTAAAACGCGAAAGATAGACTGCTTCATCACCCTTGGCGGAGATGGCACCATACTACATGCGGTAACCTTGGTAAGAGATAGCCGTGTACCTATTCTCGGAATTAACCTGGGTCGATTGGGTTTTTTAGCCAGTATTGAAAAACAACACATGCCTGAAGCAATTGCATTGTTGCAAAAAGGGATGTACACTTTTGAAGATCGGCAATTAATCTACCTGGAGTCACATGAAGAGATGTTCGACGGCATTCGTTATGCCTTGAATGATTGTACAATACTCAAGCGTGACACTTCCTCTATGATTGTCATCCATGTATATATAAACGGTGACTACCTTAGCTCTTACTGGGCAGATGGGATTATTATCTCCACACCAACTGGCTCTACTGGCTATTCTCTCAGCTGTGGTGGGCCCATCATTATGCCCAACTCTGGTAATTTTGTGATTACTCCCGTTGCACCCCACAACTTAAACGTTCGTCCGATTGTCATTTCCGACTCATCCGTTATTTCTTTTGAAATTGAAGGCCGTACGGATAATTTCCTCTGCACCCTTGATTCAAGGCACGAAACCATCACCGCCCAACATCAATTGGCAGTGCGTAAAGCCGATTTCCCGATCCGTCTGGTGCAGCTTCGGGACCATAGCTTTCTTCATACTATTCGTGAAAAGCTGGACTGGGGCCGGGATTCCCGGAACTAAGAATATCTGAGAATTGTGTCCTTTCCTTTTCGCCTATTCTATTTCCTCATAATCGACATATTCTGCATCCTCGTCACGATCCAACTCTTGTTTTGAACCCTTTTTAATTTCAGGGGTATCAAGAAGCGGTGGTCCGAAAAAGAGCCGATATAAGGCATAGAGTAAAACGGCAAGTGTTAAAATCTTAAACATAGCCCAAAGATACTAACTTTGATTCTATCTGATTTGGATAACTTTTTTTCTACCTGCCGCGTATATACGCGTGGCTTTGTCATGTTATAGGTCAATTTTTTAATAAAAGAGAATGCAGTTCTCTTGTACTTGGAGGCCTAAACATTAGATTTTGTTACATTTGCAAATTATTTCACACTTGAAAAATGAGATGACCTTTTTGAGGTCATCAAAAACATAGAAATTATTATTCATGAGCGAGCAAAATAATTCTTTAGCAACCTTTAAAAAGTGGAGTAGTTATGTTGGTTGGGCCGTATTCTTTATTGCCACCACTGTATACCTATTTTCTGCCGAACGAACAGGGAGTCTGTGGGACTGTGGGGAGTTCATCTCCGGTGCCCAAAAACTTCAAGTCGTTCACCCTCCGGGAGCAGCCTTATTCCTTCTCATCGGCCGCATGTTCACTTTTGTGGCGGAGTTGGTCTCTAATGATCCTGCAGACATTGCCTTTGCTGTTAATTTACTCTCAGGAGTATGTACGGCCTTTGCCGCAGCTTTCGTTTGCTGGGTAACGATAATTTTAGGACGTTTAGCTATCATGGGTCGTACGGATGCTCCTGACCGGGGCCAGGCAATCGCTTTACTGGGTGCAGGTGTGGTAGCCGGGTTGGCCACTGCC
>CBDUIU010000864.1:0-1664 GCA_965367335.1 uncultured Saprospiraceae bacterium | reverse complement strand
CGGATCAGTGTTTCTGTTTCTTTTCTGGTGGTTTCAGTTGCTGCTGGTGTCATCGCTAGCTTTGCCTGTAAATCCTGAATATTAGCTTGGATGTCTTGTAATTCAGATCTCATGCGAACTACTTGATCTTCACATCTCAACAACCATTTTTCAATCATCCCTTCCGTACTTTGTTCGAATTTTAGTCGCTGCTTTTTCATGATTTGCGTACGGATCAGGTAGCCGATCAAAGTGATGACAAGTATAATAGCCAATAATAATAAAAAGGCAACGACATTGATCCTTAAGACCATTAACAACAAAACAAATGCTACTACAAATAGCATAACCCAAAGCGGGGACTGGGAGTCTTCAGATTGCGAAGAATGACGGTTATTTGGCATATCAGCTAAGTTACTACCGCAAAGTTGGAAAAATTTTTCACACTTACTAAACAAGATAGTTTTTTCGATGTTGAATAATTAGGTTGATTTAAAGTAATCTGCCGAAAGGCAGGTGGTTTTTTGTTTGTTTATAGTTTTTGAGGGTTTCCTATTTGGAAACCCTTTTTAGTTTGTATAGACCAATCTAAGTAAATTTTTTTTTCAAAATACAATATTCCTATCTAGAAAAAAGTTAATACCACATCTCTTCAAAACGATCACACCAACAGATCACAATTATCTCATCTAAATAACTACAGCTGCCAGGATATTTACACGTATAGCTCAGTTCAAATCGATTGACTTTTGTCATCCTTATAGTTTGGGCTTCGCTTTCTCATAACTTACTCATTTAGAGATAAAGGAAACTTATGAACTATCGTGTAATCCTGGCGCCCTTTTTTATCGCCTTTCTCAGTAGCACTCTCTTTGGACAAGCGAACAATTCGCTGGAAAGGGACATTCAAAGAACCATGCAAACACTATGTGAGGGAACTCGTGCCGTTTTACCGGCGGATGCCCGTGTGGAAAAATGGACCAAAGCCGATCGGCATTTGGTTCTATTTTTCCACCTCCCCAATAGTTTTCTTACCAACGAATTCAATGAACTCATATACGAAGACCTAATCGAACACTTTAGTACTATTCTGGAGAAACATCAATTGATCGGCCTTTCGATGCGCGCAAAAACTCTTCAAGGTATCTTCGTGGAGTTATCTGAGTTCTTGGAAATGCCGGAGATCGAATATGCTTATAATGAGCGGGATGTGGATCCGGTGCCAGGTAGAAAAGGTCGATTGCCCTTGGGTAAAAACCGTGGTTTTAACAATGTACAGCCGGATGGGTTTTTGTCCGGAAAAACCGTGTGGCTTAGTGCTGGTCATGGTTGGCAACATGATCAACGTCATCGTGAGTTTGTTACTCAGCGACATAATTCGTACGGCGTAGTGGAGGACTTCACAACCGCCGAATTCGTCAATTATCATCTCCTTAAATACCTGTATAATGCCGGCGCGGATGTTTGGACTGTCCGTGAACGGGATATGAATTCTAATGAAGTTATCATCGACAATGATATGGGGGCACCTCGATATCGTGAAGAAGGCCCCTGGGCGGTTTCTCGCAGCAAAGGATATAATAATGGGACTTACCGCTACTCGCTTTCTGATCAACAAGAAACAGCTCGGGCCATTTATTCTCCGACGATTCCTGAAGGTGGATGGTACTGGGTTTCAGTGCGTT
>CBDUIU010000863.1:0-1692 GCA_965367335.1 uncultured Saprospiraceae bacterium | reverse complement strand
CCACGGTCCACGGTCCACGGTCCACGGTCCACGGTCCACGGTCCACGGTCCACGGCAGGGCTGTTAAGTTCTAGTCGCTGTCAGTGCTTCTAGTATGTTGAAGCAGTATTTTGTTTGGCTCTCGGTGATTGACACATTCTCCGCTCGACGGTGAAGATTGATTGCTATTGAGCTCATTATTGACATAGTAATTGGTCCATTCGCTGTTCTGATTCGGTTTTTGTCTTCTTTATGTACTACGTCTTTTACCCAGTGTAGCTGGTTTTCGATCAACCAGTGTTGACGGATTTTTTGATGGAAATATTGAGCATCTCTTTCTAGGATATCGCTTATGAAAAAGCGATCACTCTTCGTACTTTTTCCTTGTTTGTAGACTCTTTTTTGAACCCTGATTATCCACTTTAGGTTAGCCCACTTTTCCAATAAGTGACCTACGTTAGCCTCAAACAAACTTACTTGCCATAATATATCCTGTCCTCGTATGCGTTGCTTCAAATCGTAATTGTCGATCGCTTGTTCCTCCTCTACCAATTTAAGGATGGCAGCATGCAGATTTGGTTGATTGCCTTTGATTTGAGCTATATAATGATTACCCGATTCAACTACTGTTCGTATCGTTTTTTTTGGGAATGTAGGGCGTCCATAGTAAATATTAAGCCCTTGTTTTTCAATGTTTTAATAAGATGTCTTGCTAATGGGGCCTCCCCCTTTTCCTTAGATTTCCTGCGGTAGTGCTCTACAGCATAAACTAGTCCACTTTCGTGGTTAAAAATACTCACGACACCTTCAAAGTCTTGTCGACTTCCCTGAGTGTCTACTACAGTACCACCAAGTGTTTTACCATCTATACTCATAGATTGGCCAATCTCCAGTTCTCTAGCCTCCAGAGCCCATTTATTAAAGCTATCTATCAAGTTTACTTCATCTACGCGACTCAATACATCGCGAAAAGTTACATGACTGGGTACGCCATGTCGCAGACTCAATTCTTTGATAAACAGCTCCTCATTGAGTTTACAAAAACGAGCGATGCCACGATACCCAAAATGACCACATAAATAACTCATAACGGTCATTATTAATACTTGTGTCAGATCAGTGCGCAATCCTTGACCGCGGCGAGGATCTTTTAAGTTGGCAAAACATTCTTCTAAGCTCATATCCAAACTTTCTTTGGATCAAAATACGTTATATTCGTATTTATCGCAGAACTTAACAGCCCTGCGGTTCACGGTCCACGGCTCACGGTCCACGGCTCACGGCTCACGGTTTTAAGGGTGCGCTGATCCTCCTGCGGCCCCTGAAGCCCGTACGGGCGCAAGGTGTGGCTGGATCGCGCCAACGGCTAGTGGGTCGAGCGTACTGATGCCAAAGATGCATTACCTATCGATTATTCAATCCAATTCATCCTTCATCATAGAGCATTCAGCATTCATTTCAAACATATGGCTTTGCAAAAACGAACATCCGTAACAATAACTTCAATACCGGAACAATTACACTACCGGGCCGGAATACTGGCGATGGGCTCCTGTTTTGCGGAACACATGGGGGAAGCGCTGAGTATCCGGAAATTCCGGGTAGTTCAGAATCCCTTTGGAATCTTGTTCAATCCGGCCTCCATTGCCCGGGCGCTGGATCGCATGCTTACGGGCGAAGTGTACGGAGCATCGGATCTGCGGGCCAATGACG
>CBDUIU010000862.1:0-1737 GCA_965367335.1 uncultured Saprospiraceae bacterium | reverse complement strand
GCTCAAATTTGTTACCGTGGTTGGAGCCCGGATTTTGGGCCCAGAGAAAGTTGCTCGTGATCAGGAGGCTAAACACGGTTAGAAACCTTACCCAATAAGGACTGTCAAGAAGGTTTTTCATCATACTAGTTTAAAATGTTAATCGGTGCCGGGCAATCTTACAGGGATCCCCGGATTTTTTGTAAAGTTACAAAGCTATTAACAGGTGATCGATGCAGGTGGTTGTATTTTCGACCTATTGGAAAAAGATATACCTTAGTTCGGAAAATGTTTATACTAACGAAAAATGGTGCTCGATACCCAGTAGTGGGAATCCGACCAAACACCGAACACTAAAATTCATGAAACAGCTAATCACTATTTTCCTTAGCCTTTTGGCATTACCGATCCTGGCCCAGGACTTATCGCTTTTTGAGAAGCGGGAATTCACTAATAAAAAAGGAGAAGTACTCCCCTACCGGATCTTATATCCCAGGGATTATGACTCCAATAAAAAATATCCTTTGGTCTTGTTCCTGCACGGAGCAGGAGAACGGGGAGATGACAACGAAAAACAGCTCGTACACGGCGTAAAAGTTTTTCTGGAGCCTGAAAATAGGGAGCAATTCCCCGCCATTGTCATTGCTCCGCAATGTCCGGCCGACAGTTACTGGGCTTCTGTCAAGTTTGAGCGCACTAAATATCCGTTGGACCTGGATTTCAATTACGATTATGACATTACCCAGGGGTTACGCCTGGCTATGGACCTCGTCAGGCATACTATTAAAAAGGAAGCTGTAGACAAAAAGCGGGTGTACATCACCGGCCTTTCCATGGGTGGCATGGGCACTTTTGAAGCCGTTTACCGCTTTCCAAAACGATTTGCTGCAGCCGTAGCCGTTTGTGGTGGAGCTGACGTAGAGTCCTATAGTAAGAAGCATGCCAAAATCCCCTTCCGTCTGTACCACGGGGAAGTAGACGGTGTAGTTGCGGTAGACCATTCACGCGCTATGTACGCTAAACTACAGCGCCTTGGCTCGGAAGTTGCTTATAAAGAGTATCCCGGTGTGAATCACAATAGCTGGGAGAATGCCTATGCTGAAGCCGATCTGTTGTCTTGGTTATTTGCGCAGCGTCGGTAGCTCGATGGCTCGATGGCTCGATGGC
Organism: uncultured Saprospiraceae bacterium; assembly: GCA_965367335.1. Lineage (GTDB taxonomy): Bacteria > Bacteroidota > Bacteroidia > Chitinophagales > Saprospiraceae > CBDUIU01. The sequence goes on along the minus strand of CBDUIU010000862.1, from coordinate 591 downwards.
TCGATGGCTCGATGGCTCGATGGCTCGATAAGTTGGTTGTTCTGATCTGTAATTCAGAGAATATATTAACATTATTCGACCAACATCAAATTACCAATCAAACCATATCAACCATCCAGCCGTCGAACCATAAAACATCACTTCACAATCTTCTTCAAACTCTTCCGATACTCTCTGGGACTCGCGCCGGTGATGGCCTTAAACTGCTTATTAAAATGAGAAAGGTTATTGAATCCACTTTCGTAGCTCACTGCCGCAATGCTCAGGTGGTCATCAGCCAATAAACTGCTGGCATGAGCTACCCGAAATTCGTTAACGAATTGAGTAAAGGTCTTATTCGTTAATTTTTTGAAGTAACGACAAAATGCCGGCACCGTCATATTCGACAAACGCGCGGCTGTTTCCAGCTCTACATCCGATAAATAATTGTGCTCTACATATTCGTAGATCTTTTCGATGCGTTCGTGATCCTGACCGTTCACTTCCAAACCGAAACCACTGGCGTTGAGCATTTGATATTCCGTCGACGTAGCCATGGATTGCAGTACCCGTAAGAGGCGCAGCATCCGGTCAAAGTTATCAAATTCCAAC
>CBDUIU010000861.1:0-1757 GCA_965367335.1 uncultured Saprospiraceae bacterium | reverse complement strand
CCTGTTGTAGAACCTGAAAACTGAAAATAGATAGATGCATTTGCAAGGGAATCGGAAACCGAAATGCTCGTTCCTCCGCTTCCCGTTGAGCCATAGGCTGCTAAGCCAGTAATGTAGGTTTTAGATTCCCCGCCAATGGTAATTGTGAGAAACTCAGTCAATTGATTACCACAGGCAACGATATTACCAAGATCAATCGTATTACCTCCGCCAAGGTTGATGGTTTGCTTATCGGATTCCTCAAGGTCATCAACATTAATGGCATAATAAGTAGCATCTAGTCCATCACAGATCAGCGCGGAAAAGTTTACCGTCCCGTCTTCTACCAAAACTATGAATTGTTGTACTCCTGATCTAAGCTTAAAAATACCATTGGTCAAAGCTGTATTGTTACAATCTTCAACGGTGGCCGTAAAGGTATACAGGTTAGAAGCGACATTGGTAGTTACAATATTTCCAATATCCGTATCCGCACTAAAAGGACCAATTTCTTCATCGTAATAAGCATTACCACAGTCATCCAAAATTTCTAACCTCAGTACTTCATCCTTGGGCACTTTGCCACAAAATACACCGTCATCATTTGTACGTCCGTACCCATTCGTTCTGGCACCGCTGGCATCACGTACAATCCGAACCCCAATATTTACTAAAGGGTCGCCATCAGGCGTGACTACTTTTCCTTTTAGGGTGATCAATGGAAAGGGTGCATCACAGTTCCAAAAAGAAAAATGTGTAACCTGGCCTACATACTGATCCCCCTGTCTTACCGCTTTGCCATCCTCTTTCCAGATACCCTCCGCCTCATCAAAATGCCAGAGGGGGATTTCCGAAGGAGCATTGTTAAGTAATGCGTTTGGAATAGGAAAGCTAAGGTCAGCCGTACCTCCATTGCCCAAATTTAATTCATTGCCATTGTCATCAGTTAGTTCGACACCGATCATACCATAGGTTTCCAAGCTGTTGACCAAACCTTGTTCATCCAGGGCAAGCAATCCACCTGGCATCCGTTGGTCCAGGTCTTCGGCTGTGGGGTCTAACCAGGTGATGGCCACATTGACATTTCCGTCATAGGTATTTCCATTATCGTCAACAACGCTATTAGCCGCTATGTCCACTTTAGCTCCACTTCCCAGGGAAACGGTTCCTCCATCTGTTCCGCCAAATGATCCGCTTGGTGTCGAGTTGATCATTTTAAAACTGAGATAATTGGTAGCATTATTTACAGGATAAAAGAGGGTAGAGTTATGGAAAAACCCGCTTTTTTCTACCTTTATATAGGTTCCGTTCTGATTGAGTTTTACACTTCTTAAGATGAATACACCATCTTCATCGGTTTTAGCTTGGGTGCCATCCCAGGAAGTAACTTCAGCGGAGGCAACTGGCTGGTCGTTTTCGTCATTCACGGTGCCAATTACAGTTCCGGTAACTTCAATAATTGGAGGATTGTAAATGGTTTCAATTGTTCTGATATTCGTGTCATCTTTTCGACAAGCTGAGAACACTAAGAGAAGTAGCGCAAAAAATAATAACTTTTTCATATGGAGAGTTAGATTTAGTCGGTGTGAAAAATGAAGTTGACCGGTCTTACATTAACTAAATCGCAGTAAGGGGAAAAACGCTGCACGGGCATGTTGTTTTTTTTTGATTTCATTTCCTTTATTCCATTAAAAAATCTCACTGTCCGTTATAATGGACAATGAGATTTTTTTAACGAAGATGTAATTTACTGATTAACAGGCTTTTTAACGTCGGCT
>CBDUIU010000860.1:0-1761 GCA_965367335.1 uncultured Saprospiraceae bacterium | reverse complement strand
ATCTATGAGCTACCCGATTTAACAACAGCGCAGTTGGAAGGAATGAATAGAATTTATGAAAAGCATATAAAGCCTCAGGTCCATCACCTATGGTAGTATCAGTATGATTCTTTAAAATAAGTCAGTTGACGTTTACAATAACGCTTAAAATTCTATTCATCAACTACTCCTCGGACCGTCGCTAAGGCTCCGCCAATTTATACCTACTCGAAGAAATCCATCTTCTAACCCAAAACGCTATAATTCACAACCTGATGAACTATTGGCAATCCAAAAAAATCCGACTCCGTAGCCTTGAACCTGAAGACGCTGAATTCTTCTATAATTGGAACCTTGAAACCGAGACCCAAAAAAACCTGTCTCATATTTGGTTTCCTACTTCTCGCCCACACATTAAAGACTGGATCGAAAAAGAAATCAAAAGAGATCCTGAGGACCATCAGCATTTCTTTGTCATCGAAACCCTGGATCGAAATCCAATAGGCACTATCAGTGCGAATACTTTGAATAGAAACGATGGCACCTTTCGATATGGAATTGGCATTATTCATTCGGAACGAAAGAAGGGCTATGCTTCGGAGGCAATCAACATCTTTCTAAATTACTACTTCAAGGAACTTCGATATAACAAAGCGAATGCAGAAGTGTTTGCATTTAATGAAAGTTCAATTAGGTTACATGAAAAAATGGGTTTTACAAAAGAAGGATGTTTACGGCAAAATAAATTTACCGATGGAAAGTATTGGGATGTTATTATCTTTGGAATGACGAAAAAAGAGTTTATGGAAATGCATCGTTGAAAATTATCAATTTTTTCCCCATGTCAAAAACCAAACCCTACCGCTACCAACTCTTTATCAGCTATACCCGCACCCCTGACGGCCAACTCGCCAGAGAGGTGGAACGCTTCCTGGAAGCTTTTCACCAGAACTCTTTTTCGGAAGGGAAAATTGAAACACTTCCAGTCCTGGAAATTTGTCTCGACGGCTCAGATTTTAGTTTGCCTCCTTTAGCTGCAAGTGACTTACAAGAAGCTAAAAACAGAGATGTGATCCCCGTTTTACATCGCTACTTAGCCCAATCCAAAGAGATATTATTGTTTTGTTCCCAACGGGCGGCCCAGTCCCATTGGGTTGCAGAGGAGATTCGCTGGTTTTTAGAACACCGTGGCCCCGGCGCAATCCGATTGGCGTTGACGGAAGGAGATAAGCCTTGGGAGGAGCCAGAGTTATATTTTGCAAAAGCTGTCCGTGATCATAAGCTTCCCAGTAACATTGCTTACGATTTTCGAGGGTATGACAAAAGGCGTTCAGCTGACTGGTACCAGGTGCCGGATTTTAAAAAAGAACTGGTACGGTTAGCAGCGGACTTACATGGGGTGTCAGCTAGTGATCTTTACCCCAGCTGGCTGGAAGCACAGTTGGAGCGGGCGCGAGCAGAAAGCTTGAGTCGAGCCTCTACTGCGCGGTTTGAGACACTGGCCGGAGATCCGGCGGAAGCCTTGCTTAAAGCATATGACGCCCACCTAATCCACCCCAGTGAAACCACAGACCAGGTACTGAGGGATGCTTATCGCGTGGCCATCCTTCACCATTTCAATCGTCGTGAAATGGCGCAATTTAGTGGTGCGGGCCCCGGTTATTTAGCCAGTCGTTGGAAGCAGGGTGAAGTCTTTGTAAAAAGCAGCCCGGATGGTCGTTATCGGGTGCTGGTCACGGAGCGCGGCAAGGATGGAGCCACACCACCAGGGGAAGTATACTT
>CBDUIU010000859.1:0-1764 GCA_965367335.1 uncultured Saprospiraceae bacterium | reverse complement strand
CGTTCTTTGGCAAAGTGATCCTCAGTCCAGGCAACGCGGTTCCCAGTCCCGCAGCAAAGCGGTCTTGCTGCTCTCTACCCCAACACCTGCTTATCTCCCAAAAATGGTTGATGATAGACCCGTTTACCTGAAGCTTTGTACATCGCATTAGCGACAGCACCAAAAACAGGAGGGAAAGGGGGTTCGCCCATACCCGTTGGATCAATATCGTTTTGTACAAAATGTACCTCTATTGCTTTTGGCGCTTCACTCATTCGGATCATGCGATACTTATCAAAATTGGTCTTTTGGGGAACACCGTCTTTGAAAGTCATTTCGCCGAAAAAAGCGTTACCGATACCATCAATAATAGCCCCCTCTGCCATATTTGCGGCAGCATCCGGATTAACAACAATACCACAATCAATAGCACAGCAAACATTTTGAACGACGGGTTTTCCATTTTCGATAGTCAAATCCAATACGTGCGCAGCATAAGTGTTATGACAGAAATAGGCGGAGACTCCCCGGTGCATTCCAGATGAATCATTTTTTCCCCAACCCGATTTATCCTTCACCAATTCCAGTACACCTGCATAGCGGTCAGCGTCATAGTCATTGTTCTCACCGACCGGATTTTCCTTGGCGCGTTTTAGCAGGTCGAGGCGGAATTGAATAGGGTCTTTCCCAATCGCTTCGGCAATTTCATCAAGAAATGATTGCTCGGCTCCAGCGATAAAATTCGACCGTGGCGCCCGAAAAGCGCCGGTAGTAATGTTAGAATCAATGGAGAACTCCTCGGCGAGGTAATTGTCCAGAGCACCTGCGGGGAAGCGGTTAGCGAACAACGGACTTTCCGGTACACCTCCAGCTTTTACGTGCAAGGCAGTGAGGTTATTGTTTTCATCTATTGCAGCCCGATAGGTGGTTCGGTAAGTTGGACGATAAATGCCACCAGTCATATCATCTTCACGAGTGTACATCAACTTCACGGGAGCTTTCACTTGCTGGGAAATGAGCGCCGCCTCGACCAGGTAATGGCTATAAGCGCGGCGACCAAAACCGCCACCCATCCGGATCATGCCAATTTCGATGTTTTCCTCTGGAATGCCCATCCGTGCAGATAGTGTTGACTCGATCAGGCCCGGTGCCTGTAACGGCCCGGCCACGAACACTTTATCACCTTTTACATCGGCAAAAAAGTTCATAGGTTCCATGCAGTTATGAGCAAGATAGGGTGCTGAGTAGGAGCGTTCAATGATTTTTGTCGCCTTTTTGAAAGCACCTTCGGGGTTGCCATCTTTGCGGACAACTTTTCCTGGCTTCGCCATTAATGCTTCCATTTGCGCATTGTGATCCGTCGTATTTTCCAATCCGCTGGGCGTATGAACAGTGATCTCCGTACCAAACATATTCACAGTAGCGCTGGAGCTGGAAATCGATTCCCATTCGGCTTTCAAGGCCTTTTTGGCATTCATCACCTCCCAGGTAGAATTGCCCACTACAGCCACCAATTCAGGAAAAGCATTGGTATCAAAATAGCCTCTTTTAACCTTTTCATTATAGGTTTTAAACGTAAAAACATCCTTAATGCCAGGCATGGATTTAGCCGCTGAGACATCCGCCGATTTCAACTTCAAACCGAATGCCGGAGGATGCTCAATCATGGCAATGAGCATTCCTTCTTTTTTATAATCGGAGCCAAACATGGGTTTGCCCATCACGATCTTCAAGCCGTCTACATTCTTACGAGACTTACCAATAATTTTAAAATCCTTTACTTCC
>CBDUIU010000858.1:0-1782 GCA_965367335.1 uncultured Saprospiraceae bacterium | reverse complement strand
AAAGATAACCTGGGGATTTGTGGAGGACGGCAATATGTGGCCGAACATGCGGAAGCCAATGGCTTTGATTTTTATTTCTTTTTTGAAGACGATATGTTTTTTTACCCAAAACAAGGAGAAGTTTGTAGAAATGGTTTTAATCGTTACGTTAAAGGACTTTACAAAAAATCACTTCAAATTGTTAAGCGAAATCACTTTGATTTTTTAAAACTGTCTTTTAGTGAATTTTATGGTGATAACAGGATACAGTGGGCTTGGTATAATGTACCCCAATCCTTTCGGGAGCAGCACTGGCCTGATTACTCAGCGTTGCCTGTATATGGAGTTGATCCCAATGCACCAAAAACCAGGTTCAATAAAATTGATGTCTTTGAAGGCGTGCCATTTGCTGATGGAGAGATCTACTATTGTAACTGGCCGCAAATCGTAACTAAGACTGGAAACAGAAAAATGTTTTTAACGGAAAAGTGGTCATACCCCCACGAACAGACCTGGATGTCGTATATCTTCCAGGAAACGGTCAAAGGAAATATTTACCCGGGAATCCTTTTGATCTCGCCCACTGAGCATGATCGGTTTGAGCATTATGATAAGGAGTTAAGAAAGGAGTTTAGTGTAGAACAAACAATTGATGGTCTTTTTATCAACGAGGTTCCCGAAAGCTGATCGTCGGGTAATTGCTCAAAGATCTTCCTGTTATATCGAACAACCTTCTATTCAAGTAGATAAATTCTCCTAAATGCAATACCCATAAAAAAGACGGCTGAAACTTATGAGTTGAGTTTCAGCCGTCTTTATTGGCAAATTATACTAATGGTTAAAAGCGTCTAATTACTCCTGCTTTATGAACTTAAGTATATAACTCCCTACAAGGTCAGTAATTTTGATAAAATAAGTACCAGATCTATAGACATTAATCTCATCTGTTCTAATGTAATACCTATTGCTTTCCAAATTAATCCTATCGATATACAAAAGCTGCCCGGCACCGTCAAACACTTCAATTGTAAACGCTGTAACACTTTGATTTGACCTTTCAATAATGATCTCATCTTGTACTGGGTTAGGATAAAGTAAGAATTTCACAATCGTTTTGAAATCCACTACTTCAATATGAGAATATGAGAAAGAACCATCCAGGTCTACAATTTTCAATCGATAATAATTTAATCCAGGTAGAGGATTCACATCATAAGTAGTATATTTCTGTGAAATCGTTGCACCACCGCTGCTTGGTATATGATTGAGTGAATGCCAAGTATTATTTTTATAATATTCTACGATAAAGTGGCTGGTATTAAACTCTGTTGCAGTTAGCCATTCTAAGTAAACTTTATCTTTCTGTTGAATGGCACCGAATTTTGTTAATTCTACCGGTAATGCGTTTCCTGAAGTTACGGAGCCAATTGTAAGCTTATTGTTTCCAAATGGTGGTGGGTCACCGCTGGTAATTGAGCCATCGTTGGCTGCCCCTGACGAAGTGCCACCATTACCGTAATTCATCCACGTTTCTGCAGTCGTATCTAGTGCTACGACGATTAAGGAATCTGGATCTGTAATACCTAGGGCTGAAGCATCAGTCCAATGCAATGTTACATCCACATTTCCGGTTTTGTCATTTCTATCTAAGGACCAATATTGGTTACCACTGATATTATCAATCCCAGAAGTCAAGTTATTACCAAAAGGAGGAGGGTCACCATAAAATTGCGCCATCACCTGAGACTGATCATTGGTAATAGCAGAAACTTCAAGCGGAGCATAAGTAGAGCCTTCTCCCAA
>CBDUIU010000857.1:0-1782 GCA_965367335.1 uncultured Saprospiraceae bacterium | reverse complement strand
TTAGCTCCTGATTTTTTCCATTTCCTAATTGATTGTGTAACGGTATTGTAAAAAAGAAGGTTAAGGCCCATAATAGCAATACGATGATCAGTAAACTCATCCATTGCCATTGCCAATTATACTGATAAGCCAGATAACCCGCCAAGGCTAATTCTACCAACATCAATGGCATAACCACGTAAGTGATATTCCGGGTGTGATGCTGATGAAAAGTTAAAAATTGATCTTTACCAATAAAAGCGAAAGCAGGATAATGAACCAGCTGTATGGTCCAGATTAGTCCTACCAATGCCCAGGATACGGCAACATTTACTAATAGAAAGGTATTCATGCAGACAAGTGTTATAAAGCTTTCAACAAAAAGAAGTGGCTTGCTGTTTTAGCCTCGTATTTCCTTATTTATTTAAAAAATTAAAATTCATGTCTAAGCAATTGTTCAACCCAACAACATTAGGGCCCTTAAATCTAAGCAATCATATCGTCATGGCCCCCATGACTCGCTCTCGTGCAATTGATAATATTCCCAATGATTTTATAGCTACTTATTATGCTCAACGTGCCGGTGCTGGCCTGATCATCACGGAAGGTACCTCTCCATCTCCCAATGGCCTGGGGTATCCCCGGATTCCAGGTGTATTTAGCAAAGCTCAAATAGCTGGATGGAAGAAAGTAACAGATGCGGTACATGAAAAGGGGGGTAAAATATTTTTGCAAATTATGCACACCGGCAGGGTGTCGCATCCGTTAAACTTACCAGAAGGAGCCAAAGTTCTTGCTCCTTCTGCGATACAACTAAAGGAACAAATGTACACGGACAGCCAGGGAATGCAGGATCTTCCCGTTCCTCAAGCCATGTCATTGGCTGAGATAGAAACGGTGATTGAAGAGTATGTTACTGCCGCGAAAAATGCGATCATTGCCGGTTTCGATGGTATAGAGCTTCACGGAGCGAATGGTTATTTGATTGATCAGTTTGTCAATCCAACAACAAATCAACGGACAGACGAATGGGGCGGTGGTTTGGAGAATCGATTGCGTTTTCCTTTGGAAGTTGCTCGCAGATCAGTTGCCGCAATTGGTGCGGAAAGGGTGGGTATGCGAATATCCCCGTACGGTGCATTTAACGGTATGGGGACCTGGGATAGCCTGGAAGATGATTTTGTGAGTCTTGCCAGACAACTCAATGAAATAGGCTTGGTTTATTTACACATTGTGGACCATTCGGCAATGGGGACCCCTGAGGTGCCAGGTACCATCAAACAAAAGTTACACGAGGCTTTTGGAAAGACACTTATTCTTAGTGGTGGCTATGACGCTGATCGGGCAGAAGCAGATTTGCAAGCAGAAAAAGGGGAATTGATTGCCTTTGGCCGCCCGTTTATTGCTAATCCGGATTTGGTTAAACGAATGAAGGTAGGGGCTGAATTAGCCAACCCAGACCAAAATACCTTTTACACACCGGGAGCAAAAGGATACACAGACTATCCGACGATGGTTGAGGTTGAACAGGCTTAATGTTTAAAAGAGAAGTATTCGTTTAATTTAAAAAAAGGAAATCGTCTCTGAGGGTTTGATGCTTTATGGTGAAGCTATCTGATAACCTTCAGGGGCGATAATCTTCCTAATCAGTTTCAGACCTTGCTGCGCCAAAAACCAGGAAACCTGCCAAGTCTGCTTTTCCGGAATGATATTGTTTTCTTAGTTACCCTTCTCTTTAATGCTACAACCTAAAGCTATTGCCTGGCTCGCATCATTGTCTTCGCCGATTTCCATAAACAAGCA
>CBDUIU010000856.1:0-1783 GCA_965367335.1 uncultured Saprospiraceae bacterium | reverse complement strand
ATAAAAAGTGCCGTAGCGATTGTTGCCCTGGCCGTACTGGTTCACTTTATTCATATTCCCCCGGTCACCTCGGATAAGTTATTAATTGCTGTTTTTGGTGGATTCTTCCTGGGAGCGGGGATTGGCTTTGCCATCCGGGGAGGAGCAGTCATTGACGGTACCGAGGTATTGGCCATCACGATCAGCAGAAAGTCCAGTTTGACCGTAGGGGATTTTATTGCGCTATTCAATGTTATCTTATTTTGTTTTGCAGCTATTTTGGTAAATATAGAAACCGCTATGTATTCCATGTTGACTTATTTTGCTGCTTCCAAAACCGTTGACTTTATCATTCATGGTATTGAGGAGTACATTGGCGTCATGATCATTTCAGATGTGGCCTCCGAGATCAAGCAAAAAGTCACCTATGATATGGGACGAGGGGTGACGGTATTCAGGTCTGATGAAGGATTTGGAAAAGAAGGGACTGAAGCAGAGGATAAACGAATTCTTTTCTGTGTCATCACTCGTTTGGAAGTTACAAAATTACTACATGAGATAGAAAAGATTGATGATAAAGCCTTTATCGTCCAATACCCGGTAAAAGATACAAAAGGAGGAATGATAAAGCGGCGGCCCCTGCATTAGCAAAATAACAAAAGGTGCATTCTCCTTACGGAAAACACACCTTAGGTGATCTTTAGCGTCGGTTGGGATCTTAGCCGATTATTAGACTTGTTCTGGCCCATCTCAAGTCTATTGCTTTTTCTTTGGAATCCAGCCATACCAGATATTGGCAGATGGCATTCCTTTGCAAGCAGTATCGGAAACTTTAAATTCCTGATCTAATTTGTTCAATGATTCAGCATCAGGACCGCCTTGTGTCTTTGTATGGTTTTGATAAGCGGGATTGGGGTAAAAATTCATGGTTTGAGGGTTTTGGATTTTTTGGGGGAATTATATATTAAAGTTTGTTGATTTGGTTATGGTATTAAAGACGGTGATAAAGATACAAAGGTTGGCTTGTTGATGCTATTCTTTTTGTACGAAGGGTCGAATTGATTCTCCCAACGGTCGTTTTTTAATGACTAAGCCCAAATCCAACCATTCAGTTCTAAGTAATTTAGTAAAAGATAGGTGGACCTTAAATCAATTTCAACCTTTTCAAAACCTCTTCTTTAAATCGCCGGCTTACGGAAACGTTTTTCTTTCCCAGCACTAAAAACTCCTGATTGTCCGTCAATGCATCTATCTTGCTAAGGTTCACAACGTAAGAACGATGTACCCGCATAAATTGCTCCCTGGGTAAGTTTTCTTCCAAGGCTTTCAACGGGACCGTCAGTAGGTACTCTTTATCAACCGTATGTACCCGACAATAGTTCCGATCCGCTTCGACGAATAAAATGTCTTCAATAAAAACTTTAACCATCCGATCCTTTTCCCGCACAAAAATTCGATCACTCAGGATATAGGTTTGGTCCTGATTTGTCATGAAAGTGCCTCTGTTATTCGCAGTCGCTGACTCCTCCGCAAGTCGTTCAATCGCCAACTCTATGGCGCGCTGGAGTTCAGATTCCTGAAAAGGTTTGGAAATAAAGGCGTAGGGTTTAGTCGCCTTGGCCCGCTGAAAGGTAGCATCGTCGGCATTGGAAGTGAGAAAGATGACTGGGACCTGGAATTCATCCCTGATCCTGGCGGCCGTTTCAATTCCGTCTAACTCTCCTTTCAGGCCGACATCCATCAGCACCAGATCGGGCCGGGTGGCTTCCATGCTTTTCAGCGCATCCTCCCCCCGTGGCGTGAT
>CBDUIU010000855.1:0-1798 GCA_965367335.1 uncultured Saprospiraceae bacterium | reverse complement strand
GACCATTCAAGATCGCCACGACGCGGTCACTATAACCAAACTCGAACAGCTTGAGCTGATCCCGGTCGGAGGTGATTTCAATCTTAGTGAAAACCGTATTTCCCGGTTCGCCATTAAATAAAGATTGCACCCTGGAGATATTGGCGGCGGTGCCTTCCTCTACGGTAATCTCACCCGACCATTTTCTGTTGGCAATGATGGTTTTCAGAGCTTGAGGATCCGCAAGCAGTTTTTCCTCAAACATATCAGATACCTGCCATGTTGGTACAAGCCCTTCAATGGCCGGCCTTTCGATGGGATTAAAATCGATCAACTCCGGCGCTTCGTGGGTTACTTTGATATTCGCCAGATGCATGCCGGATCTTCCGCCGCCCCGGAATACCAGGGTGCCTTTTTTGGCCGGATGAAATAGATGCCATGACAAGTTTGCTTCCTTCGCATGATCCAGGAAAACCTGCGCGCGATCACCGTTTATCAGTAGTTTGACATGGGTCCAATCATCGTATTTATAGGAGTAAGGAAAAGAATACTTTGGACCAAAATACAATTGCCAGGGGCTAACACCCTTTACCGTCGGAGCAGCCTGATTGGCATCCGGATTCCCTGACTGATGTGGTCTGAGGTAAAACTGTTCCGAATCTCCGCTGTCGTCCTGACCTCTAAAGTACACCCCGGGAAAAGCCTGTTCTTTTTTCAGAAAAATATCAAATTCTATTGTTCCATTTAAAAAGAGGTCATCTTTTAGGGTAATATTTCCCCCTTGCAGGTAGATGGCATCCGCCCCTTTATAAGGTTCTAAAACGTAGGCCCGAGCCTGAATCTTCCAGTGAGCGGTATCCATTGGAATGGTTTGAGCAACTAAGCCCATCCCCCATACCAAGCCGATCATGAGTGTGGTGATGGTTATTTTTTTCATAATGCAGAGATACAATACTTCAGGTGTAGAAGGAAAAAATAAGGCGTTCATTTCCATTCATCTTGGTTCAGAGTTGTTCAATAGTTAAATAAGCTGCATTTTTATGCGATATAATCAGACCAATGGCTCAGGTAAATCCAAAGAAATTAAAACAACTTCAAAAGCAGTTGATCGATCAGTTGGACTGGGGAACTGTTGACGAATGGCATAGTTCCATGTTTGATGAATTGTCGCAAAAGATTTTCGAAGTTACGCAGGTGAACCTTAGCCCTGCTACGCTCAAACGATTCTTTGGTGTGGTGAAGCATCAAGGTAATCCAAGTGTGACCACGCTGGATGCCTTGTCGCGCTATTTGGGTTTTGAAAACTGGCGAAGTTTTAAACTCGCCAAAAAGCATAGGTTATCGTCATTGGGCAAAGAGGTGTCCCATCGATCTATTTATGTTGCCTTCGGTTTTATCCTGGCACTAATGACCATTACCTTTATCGCCTACCAACTGCCCAGCGACATCGAGACACCGGAGGGCATCACCTTTTCCAGCAGACCCTTAACGAACACCTATCCCAATACCGTCATCTTTGATTTTGATTTACAAAATATTCAAACCGACCAGCTTCACATCCAGCAATATTGGGATTCGACCAAAACCATCACCATTAGCAGTGATCAACAACCAGCCACCGGCATCTATTATTTCCCCGGATATTTTCGGGCGAAATTGATGATTGACAGACAGCCGATTAAAGAGCACCATTTGTTTTTACGCAGCAATGGCTGGCTGGGAACCATTGACTACGAACCCGTCCCTAAATATTTCACACCGGAATCCCGTGCGGATGTTGTTTTATCCTATCCCCCAATATTGACCAAAGAAATTTCAT
>CBDUIU010000854.1:0-1814 GCA_965367335.1 uncultured Saprospiraceae bacterium | reverse complement strand
AAGAGATAAACCAACCCGCCAAAGGTGGTAATAAACTTATAAACCAATCCCCCGGTGACCCATTTCCCGAATTTCGTCTTCCTCTTGCAATCTGTTGATGAAACACTATCTTTGGAAAAAAATAAATTTATCATGAGTAAATCATCTGAAGAAAAACCACAACGGCAGGTTGCGATCAGCCGTCGGAAGATTATTGGAGAAGCACCAGTTGTCATCAACGAAATAACAGACCGTTGTTTATATTCCGGCTTTTTCGGAACACTGGATAGTGCCCGCATGAAAAGGATCATGGATGGGATTTTAGAGGTAGCCGGTCGTAATGATAATGACTTACTGATCATTGACCTGAGTAATGTTGACGTGATTGATAGTGCCATTGCCGCACATTTGATCAAGTTAAATAAAACCCTGCAGCTCATTGGAATGGAAGTATTGTTTTGCGGCATTAAGCCCATCGTTGCGCAATCTATGGTGAGCGCAGGTGTAATACTTGACAATATTCAAGTGTTTAAAAATTTAAAACAATCCTTAGCATTTGTTTATGATAGACAAGGCCTAGTATTGGTGAAAAAAACGTGATTTTGGTAAATTTCATAGTAGCAGCTATGTACCTGAATATGGAAAAACTTGAGATACCCCTTTACGCTGAAGTTGATGTTGGCCTGGCACGAGATGAATCCATGTCTGTAGCTGAAGCTATGGGGATGGATCAGTTAGCCATCGGACAGGTAGCTCTGGCTGTTTCGGAAATTTGCCAAAACGCCGTACGCTACGGAGGCGGAGGAAATGTCATTATCTCTACCTTTAATCAGGACAAAGCCCTGCGCATTGTCATCGAAGACCAGGGCCCCGGGATTGCTGATATTTCAATCGCTTTGCAGGAAGGATTTTCGACTACCAAAACGAGTTTGGGCGTCGGCTTAGAAGCAGCCAAGCGTTCTGTGGATAAATTTCTGATTGAGTCTTCGCCCACAAATGGTACACGGATTATTTTGGAAAAATACCTGCCGATCCCCAATCAGGTATTGGACTATGGCGCGGTTTCTTTGGCAGACGAACGCTACCCCGTCAATGGGGATGCTTTTTTAATTAAAACTTTTGAAGGGGAAAAAATAATCGTAGCTGCGATTGATGGTCTGGGGCAAGGACAGCGTGCCCATGATATGGCCATCGGGGTGAAAAAAGTGATTGAAGCTCGATATTGGTTACCCCTGGAACAACTCATCCGGCTTTGTGATCAATATTTGCAAGAACAATGTGATCCGGATGACCACGTAGCGATGAGCTTAGCGCTCATAGAACCCAACTCCTTGACTTACCTCGGGATCGGTGATACACATGCTTACATCATTGATGACTATTTTTACCCCTTGTTCAATATTGATGGCAGGGTAGGGGACCGACAGATTCGCAGTTTGAAAATGGATACTTACGCCATCAAAGGGCCGTTCATTTTTGTATTATGTACAGACGGAATTAATAGTCGTCTTGATCCGGAAGAATTAGAACTGGAACTGCCTGCTCAACAACTGGCCAATCAGATATTTAATCGTTATCACCGAAGCTATGGCGATGTTACGGCCCTGGTTATAAAATATCACCCGCGATGATCGATCCCTCCTATACCGAAACCCATGAGTTCCTGGTTTCTATCCTGGGAAGTGTTCCTTACGGAATTATTGCCGTTGACCTGGAAGGAGATATTACGATGTGTAATGAGCAGGCGATACAATTTCTTGAACTGGATAAAAAGGTAACTGATATTATTGAAACACCGCTGGCTGACCATCGTGAAGAACTACCGGACTTACACG
>CBDUIU010000853.1:0-1821 GCA_965367335.1 uncultured Saprospiraceae bacterium | reverse complement strand
TAATAAGGTTTCCAGGATCAACTCTTTAGCGGGGCGTAATTTACCATACCAATTAAAAACGGTAGCCAAGCCAGTCCTTGCAGCACGAATAAAGTTATTTTTAGCATCCTTAAATTTCACTTGTTTGGTGAGTTCGGTCTTGAAATCTCCTTCTGCTTGCATCAAGCCGATCCAGAAGGCTAAGTTGGCCATTTCATCGATCATACTAGGGCCAGAAGGTAGATAACGACATTCTATACGCAAGTGCGGTTGGGGCTTAGTAGGTCCGTAACAAAGCCGGTTCCAGGTGTAGGTTGTTCCATTTTGTAAGCGTACTGCCCGTAGATTAGGGATCCTCCCCTGGGCTAATACATCAGTGGCTTTTTCAAATCCGTCGGATGTC
Organism: uncultured Saprospiraceae bacterium; assembly: GCA_965367335.1. Classification (GTDB taxonomy): domain Bacteria; phylum Bacteroidota; class Bacteroidia; order Chitinophagales; family Saprospiraceae; genus CBDUIU01. Next base: position 1,439 of record CBDUIU010000853.1, on the reverse strand, counting down.
AGGATGAGGGGGAAACGAGAAAGGTTATTGCGCCAAATTTCAGCTGGAGAGTCTTTCAGCCAATCCATTCCAAAGTAGACTCTGGCAAGTTTACTGCGCATATATTTATCAGAACTTCTGGTATCCAAACTTTGCTTGAAAAGTGCAATCCGGGATTCTGCCCACAACTCCCTTCCAAATAGCATCGGTGAGTTTACACAAGCTGATAATACCGGCCCTGCAATCATCTGAGACCAATTGTGTTGTTCAACAAATTGAGCTTGAGGAATCTGTAAATGAAGTTGAAAACTAGTATTACATGCTTCGAATAAGACGGAGCCCAGGGACATGATCAAGTCATCTGCGCCCTGAAGATATATCTCAAATTTACTTCCCCGAATTTCAGCCAACACTTCACTTAAAGTTTGATAGCGTTGGATCGGGGTCATATATTCGAATTGCAGGTGCCGAAACTTCAAGGTAGGTAAAATACCACACAATAAGAGATGAGAGTCATGTTTACTGCCCACTTTTTGGCCTTTGTCAATTAAACGTTTCAGGTCACTTTCTACCTGATGAAAACAATTTCCCTCGAGTTTTACAGGATCGAGATTAATTTCCAGATTAAACAAGGCCAGCTCATTGGTGTAGTGCTCATCTTTGATTTGGTCTAACAATTCAAGTGCATTTGTTGTCGGTTGACTCCTGGAGTTAACAACACATAGCTCCTGCTCTGCACCGATCATAGCAGGTCCATTATCAAACATATTTTCCGCGAGCATGATCTCGAATGCGCGCAGATCATCTATATGGTGTAAGTAGGCTTGTCGGCGATCCGCAGAATCATTAATTTTTCGAACTCTAAAATCTCCCATGATAATTATACGATTTCATTTTTAAAAAAATAATCTAACAAATCCAAAGGTGTAACAATACCAACTAATACACCTTTATCGACAATGGGAAGCGCTCGAAATTTATTTTGTTTAAATACTTCGTAGGCTAACTCAATGCTGTCTTCGGGTCGCATCTCTCTAACGTCCTTGGTCATGATATCCGAGGTAAGTAAAGTACGATACAAAGACTCGTTGTAAGCCTCAATTTTTGGATTGCGAAATAAGGACATCCCGGATTTGATCCGTTCAAAATCCGTTTTACTGACAATCCCTTTCAATCGACTTTGTTTATCGATCACAGGAATATGGTGAAAAGTTGAGTTGGTAAATATTTCTGCAATCCTGCTGACCGGTGTATGAATATCTACCGTCGTCAGGTTTTTAGACATGATGGTTTTAAGCTGTACAGGCATAGGTTAAGTGGTTAGTTTTCACTAAATTACAGCTTAGCACCAGTGCTCTGAGTGACATTTGTCAATAAAATCCATGATTATAATCAACCTCCTTTCCCCCCTTTTTCCCCTCTGTCCCGTCTTCCCCCTTTTTCCCCTTCCTTATATAATC
>CBDUIU010000852.1:0-1833 GCA_965367335.1 uncultured Saprospiraceae bacterium | reverse complement strand
TCCAAATTCTGAAAAGAAAATACTTGATGATTATCAATCATCAAGTCCCAAAAATAACCGAAATAGTTGGGACTTTTTTCAAGCAAATAATCTTCGGAGATCACAGTTAAGGCGTAACGTCCTTCTTTTAAAGACAAGAAACCCATTGATGTGGCAACTGTTAAAATTGCTTCGGCAGGACGCCGCTTAATGTTTAGCGCATCGCAAATTTCCAACAGGCTGAGCGATCCGTCGGCAAGCAAGGGAAAAACTTTGAGTTTATGCGCCAGCAGTAATGCTGGGTAACCGTAGACCGCGAATACGACATCCCACATCTTACGATCGTCTACCCGCGGCTCTTCCATGTTCACATTTAAGTCTTGCGCCATTTGATCTCCTTTTACTTTAATTAATTTGTACGGCTAAACAATAAGGCTTCACTAAACCTATAATTAACTATTATTAACCATTGGCTGGTTGCCACGTGATTTAAGGTGATTGTTGATTAGAAGCTGTTCTCATGGGGTATCTGTCTCAATCAATCGCTTGATATTTTGCACAGTTCTGTGAGCGCCATCTTTTATCGCAACACGGACCACTCCCTCAAAAGGTCGCATGATCGCTAGGAGTTCAAGTAGTTCAAAGGTGAAAGTCAGTCTCACTGATTTTTCAGGGCTGATTTCCTCAAGTTCATATGTGCAACGAAAAGGATCGGAAACCCCGGTAAGCGTCAGTCGCGATGCATGGTCATAAGTAGTGACTTCAAAGTTTGATTCTGAACGGCGTCCTTGGTCGACACGCACCTGCCGCCCTATTGTGCCCAGTTGCACCGGACCAGTCGTGATCTGCTCGAGCTCCTTAACCTCTGGAGACCATTTCGGATGGTTTTGAAAAAGCTCGTCTCCAATGTATTTAAATAGTTCTCCGGTTGAACATTCAATGATGCTATTTCCACTACCTATTACAGGTTCAGTGGAACCAAGGTTAAGCATTGAGCCTAAATTAAACATAGCGCAATAATCCTTTGTATTTAATTGACAAATATCTGTTTCTGAAGGAGGCTACCCGAGAATAGAGATCGTAGCGAGGAGAAGCGATTTTGAGGCAGACTTTTTGATCATTAGTAAGGATAATTTTCCTATTTAACGAAAATAATCGGTAAATTTGGCCAAAATAGCTTCGCCACAGCAGATAATAATTCTATTCTCGGACAGCCTCCTGTCAAAGCTATCGAACAAATTGCTTAAATTTTTCGCTTTTGTCCTAATCACATCACCCGCACCAAATCGGATTTTGCTAGTAATATATAATCGACAAGTATTCGACTCATATTTTTTTCCGGAATTTCTATTGTATATTTCCATAGGTCTCATCTCAAAACAGCTGACAATTAACCGTTCAGTTGATTTAAATACTCACGCCAACTGCCTAACTGACTAATATCTTTTGCATTCGTCACTGCATACTGCTCACACAGAAAACCGTGCACCATTTCCCCGTTGGCTAAAGTAATCGTGCCTATTCCTAACGGCTTTGGTATGCCTGCTACAAAACTGCCCAGCTCGCCAACCGGTAACTCCCAGACCTCAACATCAATCGCATATCCCTGTTCATTCTCATTGACATGCACCATGCCCGGACGACTCGGTGTTCCTTCAGAAAGCGCATAAAGCCGATAATCCGGGGATGTCTTGGTACATATCATTAATTTCCCTTGGCGCGCAGTGAGTTCTCTATTGAGTGGCAAGCCGGACAAATGCGCACCACAAACTGCTAACCGTACTTGATCAGGTTTTAATAATTCAGAAAATAGCTTATCATCCAGTTGGGCAGTATTTTGAATACCCGTAGCAC
>CBDUIU010000851.1:0-1839 GCA_965367335.1 uncultured Saprospiraceae bacterium | reverse complement strand
GCAATGTCGCTAAGCGTAATCTTACGATCTATGACTTGGATAATATTCACCTTGACTTTAGATTTATCGGCAACTTGTTTGACCACAAAATCAGATGGCCGCTCAATTTCGTTTTCTTCTACATAGTCAGCAATCAATTCAATAAATGGCTTGCCGTAGCGTACAGCCTTACCCATACTTACCCCTGTAATCTTGGTCATGTCTTGCATGGAGATGGGATACTGAGTAGCCATATCTTCCAGGGAAGGATCCTGAAAGATGACGAACGGCGGGATGTTTTTAGATTTAGCAAGAGAGCGACGCAAATCTTTCAGCAGTGTCATTAATGTCTTATCTAAAACTGCAGTTCTGCTAGGCGTATCATCTACAGCCGTTTCTTTATTGTAATTATGATTGATTGGAATTTTAATAGAGTATGGTTTTTTAATATACTCCCGGCCTTTATCTGTCAGGCGAAACAAACCATAATTCTCAATATCTTTATAAACCAGATCATTTAACAATGCCTGACGATAAACAGAAAACCAGAAAGTTTCGTCCTTATCTTTTCCAGCACCATATTGACCTAATTGGTCGTGTTTGTAATCTTTCATTTCCTTAGTAGGTTTCCCAATGATAAAATCTACTAAAGATTTGATGCCATAATTCTCGTTTAGCTGTTGCATGCCTTCCAGCGCTTGTTGCATTTCTGTTTGCACCTCCACCCGTTCTTTTGGGTGTTTACAGTTGTCGCACATTTTGCTACAACTTTCCTCCTTAAAGGTTTCCCCAAAATAGTGCAACAGAAACTGTCGACGGCAAGAAGTTGTTTCTGCGTAGGCAACAATTTCCTGCATAAGTTGAGCGCCCATATCCCGTTCAGCTACGGGTTTGTCCCGCAGGAATTTTTCCAAACGCAAAATATCTTTATAAGAATAAAATGCAATACAATGACCATCTAACCCATCACGGCCTGCACGACCAGTTTCCTGATAGTAATTCTCAATACTCTTAGGAATATCGTAGTGGATAACAAAACGAACATCTGGTTTGTCGATTCCCATTCCAAAGGCGATGGTGGCGACAATCACATCCACTTCCTCCATGAGAAAATCATCCTGAGCTTTGGATCGCGTCTTAGCATCAAGGCCGGCATGATAAGGAGCGGCTTTGATGTCATTCACCAAAAGTGCTTTCGCAATATCTTCGGTGCTCTTTCGGCTTTGCACGTAAATGATACCGGACTGATTAGGGATCCCTTTTATAATTTGAATAATGCTGCGGACGGTTTGATCTTTTTTACCTTTTGGGCGCATCTCATAATAAAGATTTTCCCGGTTAAAAGAAGAAACAAACTGATTGACATCCCGCATATTGAGATTCTTCACAATATCCGTTTGAACCTTAGGCGTAGCCGTAGCTGTCAATGCAATGATTGGAATTTGCCGGTCAATCGAGTCAATCATGGTTCGGATCCGACGATACTCCGGGCGAAAATCATGGCCCCACTCTGAAATACAGTGCGCCTCATCAACAGCAACAAAGGATAATTGAACCTGCTTAAAGAATTCAATGTTCTCATCCTTGGTCAGGGTCTCTGGAGCGATGAAGAGCAGCTTGGTTTTACCATCCATAATGTCCTGCTTCACCTTTTTCATTTGAACTTTGGTGAGAGAAGAGTTCAGGAAATGAGCTACCTCATCGTGATGGCTATAGCCGCGGATAGAATCCACCTGATTTTTCATCAAAGCAATCAGAGGAGAAATAACTATCGCGGTACCTTCCATCATTAAGGCGGGTAATTGATAGCAAAGTGACTTGCCACCTCCGGTAGGCATGATGACAAAGGTGTCCTTCCCA
>CBDUIU010000850.1:0-1845 GCA_965367335.1 uncultured Saprospiraceae bacterium | reverse complement strand
TTCTGTTTGGGTAAAATCTGTTAAGCCTAGCAGGTAGTCACTTCTTGTATTCATCAAGTTGGTAAGGCCCGGCGTTGATCTTCCTCCACCAGGACCTCCACCTGAGATTATATCAGAAGTAAGGTTGCTGAGGAAGTTGGCATAGGTGTAAAATTTATTATTGTCAGCCTGGACAGCGGCATCAATGGTAGCCTGAAGTGAAACGCCGGTATCATAGTAGGTGTCATTATCGAAATTCTCCAATAGGATCGTTTTATAATGAGCGAGGTACATGCGTTTATACATGGGGATGTCCAGTAATTTTTGCACCAGTGGCCAGCTCGCATCATTTTCGTGTAAGAGATGCGTCATCTGCTGTTTTGCAGCTGTACTGTTAAGGTTGATCGTTCCGGTCTGTGAAAACACACCAAATGATTCATTTAAATCCCAGACTACCGGCAAAAACCGTCCGTAATCATCTCTGTACAAATAATAATTCTGCGCAAATGTCCCGATGTAACTATCCAAGTTTACAATGGCATTATCAAAAGCGAGCATCCATAAAGCTCTGTCCACATCCAATATTTGTTCGATTGCTTCGGTGCTATTGGCAAGGGTGTCGCAAAGGTCAATCAATTCCTGCCAGCCATCATCGGATTTCAGCTCATAGGAATCATAATAATCGGTACTGTCCTGACCCATGTAAACCAAGTTAGGGTAATCGTTGCTTTGTGGTCCGGCACCATCAGGGGGGCTGCACTTGACGAAGGCATTATTTTTTGAACCAAACCTGCTGTTGACAAACTTTTTAGAGATGGACTCTGTATTGGAGTATAAGCCGATCAAGGTACCGTTTACGTAAAGATTGGCATAATTAGCAAGTGGGGCATCCATGTATTGTCTGACGATTTGAAAGCCCAATACATCCCGTAAAAAGGAGGGGTCGTTATAGCCATTCGCTAGTTTTATATCCGTATAGCTTTCATATTTATGATCTTTATAAGTATCCAATTCAATGTGCCACGGATTTTTAACTTGATTGGCTCTATAAGAACTATTGCCTTTGTATTTGACACCAATACTGTCAAAGGTTTCTCCATTGATCGTGACGCTTTGCGCCATGATATAGCCCGCATCAGATGCATAGGCATTGTCCATCAGCTGATCCCAGTTGCTTTCAGCAAAGGTGACTTCTATTGTTTGGATGGTGCTTTGATCATAAAAGTCCTGAGCGTAAGTCAATGAGGTCAAAAGGATAAAAACGATGTAAAGTAGATGCTTCATTTCTGTTAATTTTATGTAAATGTTTCCCTTTGGACAATAGATTTATTAAAATCCTTCGCTCTGTATCTACTTTTAAAAAAAAAATGCCGGACAGCAAAAAATCTGTCCGGCATGATGCCAAAATCCTTCTTTTTAGCGGCTCAAGACTCCATTCTAATTTTACTAATTTTGTAGATTTTCTGCTATTTAGTATTCCTAAAAAACGTCTTTATTTGTTAGTTGCCCAGGTCGAAATCATTGACAGCATTGGCAACTTCGTATCCCAGCCGCAAGCCTTCATCGCTATCTACCCGAATATGTACACCCAGAAATACCCGTGAATAGGCGTTTTCCTCAGCTATCTCACTAAAGGAGCTATAGCTGCGTGGAGCACCCCTGAATTCAGTTCTCCCTTCGTGGCTGCGGTCAGTAAAACTTACAGCGTCTCCTCCAAAGTGATCAGTAAAAACCCCGGCCGCTGCTGCGGCAAACACTGCGTGCCCGGAAGGATAACTCGGAAATGATGGATTGGGTAAGGTGATCAGCCTGGCTAAATTGGTCACGTAATTGGAATTAATAAATGCTTCTATGTACCCACTTGGG
>CBDUIU010000849.1:0-1848 GCA_965367335.1 uncultured Saprospiraceae bacterium | reverse complement strand
TCAGCTTCGCACGGCTTTGGGATCCACCTTATATTAGAAGAAAAACTAAACTTAGACACGCTCTAACTATTTGTTGGGGAGTAAAAATTGGGACTTGCTTCGAGGTCAGAACATATTTCAGATCTGCACGGATCCGATCCAGCAGTTGAACAAATGTATCAATTCTTGATGATTCGGTCAAACAATCCATTCTACTTTAATATTTCAAACCGTCGGGAATAATATTCAGTACATCCGGTTTTGATTTTTCTTAAACCCGGCAAGCTGTCGCAATTACCGCCCTAAACTGTCGTTTTGAGCTATGATCAGACCCTTGTATTCTCCCTATTTTTGTAAGGAGCTGGTTGAATTAGGCTAAAAAATAGATATAATGGATATTAAGGTTGCAGTTGATTGTGGGAACTCCCCGAAAATGCAATTTCTCAGGGATTTTAATATTGCTTTTGCCCAGGGAGATACGGACCATCTAATGGATTCGGTTGCAGATGATATATATTGGGACATAGTGGGTGATAAAATCATTCAGGGGAAACCGGGATTTGAGGCGGCGCTGCAGCAAATGAAGGAAGAGAAGCTAAAGGGAATGCATATTGAAAAGGTGGTGACGCACGGAAAGACCGGTGCGGTTGACGGGCGTTTGATCAGGCAGAATGGAAAAGAATATGCTTTTTGTGATGTTTATGAATTCCAGAGTGCAAAAGGAAATCGGCTAGCTGTCATCAAGTCTTATATAATTGAGTTAAAGCCGTAAATTGCCGCTAAAAAAACAGCTTTTCACCCATGGCAGTATACTTTGGCAACCCGAATGGCCTACCTGATATTCATCAGATCCTGACCTTGCAGCAGGTCAACTTACCGGCAAGTATTACCAGTGAAGAATTAGAGGACCAGGGTTTTGTTACCGTTCAGCACACCGTGGAATTACTTTCGGATATGAATGCGGCGGAACCGCAGGTCATTGCAAAAGACGGCGAACAGCTTGTGGGGTATGCTTTGGTGATGTTACCTGGCTTTGCGCATCGAGTGCCGGTGCTGGTCCCCATGTTTGAATTACTGGATACCTTAATCTATCAGGGTAGAAAACTGGCTGACTGTACCTATTATGTGGTAGGGCAGGTATGTGTGGCAAAGAGCCATCGGGGGCAAGGCGTTTTTGATGGAATGTACCAACAGCACCAGCGACAAATGTCAGATCGTTATGATTTTGTGATCACCGAAATTGCTACCCGCAACCGGCGGTCGTTACGGGCTCATGCCCGAGTAGGATTTGAGACCATCCATCGCTATACCGCACCGAATGGAGAAGAATGGGACATTGTGCTTTGGGATTGGTCGTAAAGATCAGTAAGGCATTACAAGACTTGTTTTTAAACCAGTCTCTCTTAGAAAGCCTGATCATCAATTTTTAATCATAGTATCAAAACCACCGGGAGGCGGATAATCCATCCGCATCATTTCCAGTCCATGTTCACAATTGGCTACAAAACGCAGGCTACCATCTTTTTTCCAACCAAATTGCTTGCCGTGCATCCGACCTGCGAAATAGTGATGCTCCACATATTTTTGGCCATTTCCAAAATATTTCAGGTATAGGCCATCTTTAGACCATCAGTTTATAACCGACGCCGTGCACATTGGAAATTTGTACACTGGTATCTGCTTTCAGTTTCTTTCGCAAGCGGGAAACAAATACATCTAAACTTCGACCTACAATAACCCCTTCGTCCTCCCAGACGGATTCCAGGATCCGTTCTCTTTCCAGTACTTGATTTTGGTGGTCAACAAAGAATTGCAGGAGTTTGGCTTCGCGAAAAGTCAGCTCAATTTGCTGACCATCCATTTTCAAGG
>CBDUIU010000848.1:0-1855 GCA_965367335.1 uncultured Saprospiraceae bacterium | reverse complement strand
TAATTATCATCTGAAAAGTGAGTTCATTTTTTTCACCATTTTGAACAGCCTACCCACGGGGTTTAAACACTGCCAAAAATTACAATTTCCTTATCTTCACCCCATGAAACATCTTAAAGTTATCGAACTGGCGGCTGTCCTGGCTGGACCCGCCGTAGGTATGTTTTTCGCTGAACTGGGGGCCGAAGTCATCAAGATAGAAAACAAAGCAACTGGGGGCGATGTCACCCGACAATGGAAATTGTCCAGTGAAGATCCGAAAGCTAATCCTTCCGCCTATTATTGCAGTGTCAATTATCACAAACAAGTGCTGATGAAAGACTTGCAGAACCCCAAAGAACGTCAGGAAGTCTTGAATCTAATTGTCACGGCAGATATTGTCATTAGTAATTTTAAACCTGCTTCTGCTAAAAAGCTGGGAATGGACTATGAGACGATTCGGCAATTGAATTCTAAACTCATTTACGGTCAAATTCTCGCTTTCGATGATGATCCTACCCGCCCGGCTTTTGATGTGGTACTACAAGCAGAGACCGGTTTCTTGTATATGTGCGGCGAACCTGGGCGTGATCCGGTAAAAATGCCGGTAGCACTGATTGATCTCTTAGCGGCTCATCAACTCAAGGAAGGAATCCTGATTGCTTTACTCCAGCGGATGAGCTCCGGAAAAGGGGCTTATGTAGAAACTTCTCTGATCGAAGCTGCCCTGGCTTCACTTGCAAACCAGGCTACCAACTGGCTCATGGCCGGGCATATTCCTCAACCGATGGGTAGTCAACACCCGAATATCGCCCCTTACGGCGATCTTTTTTTGACTAAAGACGACAAAACCCTCATTTTAGCTGCCGGCACTCAGCGTCACTTTGAACGACTTTGTACTTGCCTGAATCTGGATATGCTGCTCGAAGATGCTCGTTTTCAGACCAACCAGGTACGCCTGCAAAATCGACCGGCACTCCGAGAGGCGCTGTCCCATGCTTTTGCTCAACAAACACGTCAACACTGGATATCTATATTAACTAAGGCTGGCGTACCCGTCGGAGCAGTCCGTACCATGCCCGAAGTATTTGAATTGCCAACTGCCCAACGGATGATTTTAACGGAACCACTACAAGATGGGCGGATAAGTAAACGTTTGAAAACCGTAGCGTTTCGAGTGGTGACGCCAGATGGTTTATCTAATTCGGATAGTTGAGCTTGCAGTAGGGGACCGTCTGATGTTCAAGGCTCGGGATAACAGGCATTTACATTAGAGCTGAATAGATATCATTTCAAGAAAGCGCCAGGGCAGCTCCTTTGTTAACGGTATTCCGCTCCAAGCTTCCGCTTTAGTGAATAATGTTTACTTAGGAAGGCCGCTACTCATGATAGTCCACTATCAGGTCAATCAACAATACACAGAATATTCCACCCGTTCATCGTAACATCAGATTAGCAAATCACAACATATTTATTATTTTTACCATTAAAACCGTTTCATGCGTATTTGGATAATCGCCATTTGTTTACTCCTCGGACTCTGTTTTTCCTCGAGGCTCCAGGCTACCCACATTGTGGGCGGCGAGTTGACCTATACCTGTTTAGGACAGTTGCCTAATGGAAATAACGAATATGAGTTAAAGTTGACGGTTTTCCGGGATTGCTATAATGGTGTACCTTATTTTGATGATCCTGCACATATCGGGGTGTATGATATAAATGGGATTTTAGTAGACTCTATCGAGATTGACTTAGATTTTATGCTGGATGATACCTTAAGCCCTGAATTAGCTAATCCTTGTTTAGTTGTACCTCCGGATGTTTGTGTGCATACCGTACAATACACGGCTAGGTTGGAACTGCCTTTTCGCTTAGG
>CBDUIU010000847.1:0-1857 GCA_965367335.1 uncultured Saprospiraceae bacterium | reverse complement strand
CGACATAAACTTATAAACTAGTTTACGGGTTCACACGAACTAAGTGATAAACCCCAAATTTGCTTTAGCAAAGAGATAAACCCATTCGCCGAAGGCGACATAAACTTATAAACTAGTTTACGGGTTCACACGAACTAAGTGATAAACCCCAAATTTGCTTTAGCAAAGAGATAAACCCATTCGCCGAAGGCGACATAAACTTATAAACTAGTTTACGGGTTCACACGAACTAAGTGATAAACCCCGAATTTGCTTTAGCAAAGAGATAAACCAACCCGCCGAAGGTGGTATAAACTTATAAACTAGTTTACGGTTTTACCTTTTCTTACCTGTAAATCGAATGACCGCACTCTTCCCCTGATGGTAGGCTCCTTCTGCTAATTCTACTTCTACTTCCTCCAATTCCATCACTTCATAATTCGGAAAATAACGCTTAATCTCCTCCGTGGAGAAAAGCATATCCATGTTCTTTGGACCTCCCGCCTGAGGATTTTCTGCACTTAAGGCCAATTGAGCTTTGCTGAAAACTTCAGCAATAATGATCCCGCCCGGACGCAAATAGTGATCTAGCTGCTGATAATATTCGGCTTTTTTATCGGCGGGAAAATGCGCGTAAATCAGTCCGATGGCATCAAAGGAATGAGGTGGAAATTCGATGTCTTCAAAAGGCCTGACCAGGTACTCAATGTGTACCTGATGTTTAATAGCGAGCTGCTCCGCTTTGGCTTTTCCGATCTCACTGAGGTCAAAAGCGTTGACTTCCCAACCTAGGCTTGCGGCATATACTGCATTGCGCCCTTCGCCTTCCGCAGGTAAGAGTATATTGCCGGGTTTGTATTGTTGTAATTGTTGGGCGAAATAAATGTTTGGCTTTTCACCGTAAACATATTCGGGCCGATCGTAGCGGCTATTCCAGAATTCTTTCATCATTCAAGTCTTTTGTCCTGACAACCAATAAATTTTTTGTTTTAACAGCAATCCTACCATCTACCTTATCACCGTCACTGAGCCCCTGACTTCTTTTTCTGTCCCATCACTCATTTGTAATTTACCAAAATAGAGGAATACACCGGGGTTGACAAGTTTACCTTTATACGTGCCGTCCCATGCCGGCCCCTCATAGATTACGGCCCCCCAACGATCCACAATGGTCAGCTCGCGAGTGACAATCAAACCATCACCACCAAATACCTTAAACTCATCGTTGACGCCATCATAGTTAGGTGAAAAGACATTTGGAATGTAAAAGTTAAAAAACGATAATTGTAATAAAACTAGACTGTCGCATCCTTGTGAGGAGATCAAATTAACCAAATGATTGCCAGGCTCTTCAAAACGCAAGTTATCGATTTTATAACTGGTTCCTGCTAAAATTTTTACCTGGATCGTATCCGCTAAAACCCCCAGGACTTTCAAATCTAAAGTTACAATACTATCACAATTGTCTTTGGTTTTAAAAGTATCCACATAAACGCCGTTAACTGATAAGCGTTGATCGCCAAAAAGGTAAACATCATCCTTACAAATAATTTTAGCCTCCGAATTGGCGACAACCGGGAGGGTATGAAGAAATCCCTGGGAAACCCTGCAAACACTTCCATCAAATATTCTTACCTGATAGACCCCTTCTCCATACATCCTGGAAAGTTGCGAAGTGGTTTCACTAACCAGAGCGATGCCTTCCTTATACCATTGATACGTCAGGTCCGAATCATCTCTTATTTTGAGTGAGTATAATTCATTACAGGGATGCATGATCTCTTCTATTTTTAATGAGAAAGCACGCAGATTTGCTAATAATAGATTATCGAAAAAATAATAAGTACTGGTTGGGTTGTTGACAGGAGGGCAATCCGG
>CBDUIU010000846.1:0-1858 GCA_965367335.1 uncultured Saprospiraceae bacterium | reverse complement strand
AGCTGGAATGGTCTATCCATGTTAAGGAAACCCAAAAATCCCTGTCCCTTTTTCTTGATGAGATCCAGGATCCCGGAAATATGGGAACCATTATCCGTACTGCGGACTGGTTCGGTATCAAAACTATTTTTTGTTCTCCAAATTCCGTGGAACTTTATAACCCAAAAGTCCTTCAGGCTACAATGGGATCCTTTTTAAGGGTTAAAGTAATCCCTGTAGAGTTTGCTAATCTTTATGAGAAATTTTCTAATTTGCCAGTCTATGGAACTGTTTTGGGTGGAAAAAACCTTTTTGTTTCCAAGTTGACGAATCATGGAATCATTGTGATTGGAAATGAAGGACAAGGGATTTCCCCCGGGATTTTAAAGCATTTGACTCATCAGATTTCCATTCCAGCTTTTGGAAAAGCGGAGTCTCTGAATGCTGCTGTAGCTTGTGGCATTGTTTGCGCAATGTTTCGAAAAGCACAGATAGCAGCGGTACCTTCTTGATCTTACTATTAAAATACCTTAAAAGCCTGTAAAAAAATTAATAATTTCAATAATATGAACGCCTTCCTTCGCTACTCTTCACTTATTCCTGCCCGAACTGACTCGGGCGGGCGGGCTTCGCCACGTACCTTCCAGGTAGGCGACTCAAAATGAGGCTTGATTAGCTGTGGAATTCCTGCCTTTGCCGACAGGCAGGCATTTCATATTAAATAAAAAACTAAATTTTTACAGGCTCTAAGTTTAAAAACGCATCACATGCCGGATCAATCAAATTCTCCTTTAGATATCGATGAAGTCGTAAGCAGACGATCAGAGAAACCAGATTCCATTCGTGGATCATTACTGGAATTGCTGGCCATCGGGCTAATCGTGACCGGGTTTATTTTGAAAAATAAAGATGCAGAGATTGCTTCCCAGTTTATCATCATCGGCTGGTCCCTCTCTGCTTTGCTTTACCTGATGTTTTCCTGGTTGATGTTTAGAGTAAAAGATTATCAAAAGTATGAGGTAATCTTGTCTGTGCTTTGCGGATTAACCTTCGTTATTGGTATCCTGGGAATGCTATTCGTAGTTGAATATTGGGAAGGCGGGCCCGAATTGATGACTGTAGGCTTGTATTCAGGGGCCGTATTATTTGTAATAACGATCATCTTATTCATTATAAATATTCGCCAAAATCGGGCAGCTGCTTTTTATAGAAACCTTTTGGCCCGTCTGCTGATCTTTTGCGTAATTTTAATCAGATTACATCCTGAGATGCCTTGTTAGACAAAAAAAATCCGGCCATTGTTCATGACCGGATTTTTTTGAATAGCGTTAATTTTGAATTTTACAGCAACTTCAAAAGCTCTTCTTCGAGGTTATTACGCGGGTTGATAGCAGCGAGCTTGCCATCTTTATCAATCAAAAAAGTTTTGGGTATACTTCTAACGCCATAGGTCTGCGCAGCAATAGAATTCCAGTATTGCAAATCACTGACATGATTGTCCCACATCAGGTTATCCTTTTCGATGGCATCCACCCAGCGTTTTTTGGCTTGTTCCATTTGTGCATCAATCTCTTCCTGTGTTTTAAAGCGGTTCATTAAGCGGGGATTGATTCCGTCGAGTGATACACTATAAACCGTAAAGCCTCTGTCTTTATATTTTTTATAAGTTTCTACTACATGTGGATTCGCTTTCCGGCAAGGGCCACACCAGCTCGCCCAGAAGTCAAGCAAGACAACTTTCCCTTTAAGATCAGAAAGTGCGATTTTCTTACCGGTTGGGTCTTCGAGGTTAATTTCCGGAGCGGGTAAACCAATCTGTACCAGCGTATTTGCCTGCATTGCTGCATATTTTGCTTCTTGCCCTGCTACTACAGCTTTA
>CBDUIU010000845.1:0-1861 GCA_965367335.1 uncultured Saprospiraceae bacterium | reverse complement strand
CACTAAAAGGAAACCGAAAAAGAAGGCAAGAAATCCATAAAAAAAGCCGTGCCAAGTCTGAGCATACAATGCAAATATCTGAGGCTTTAATAAGCTAACTTCAATGACAAAAAACAGGGATATCAACAGAGGTGCACCAGGGTTGCTCATTAGAGCAGATAACACTCTTTTTATTTTACTGTTCTTTTGCTTTTTTAGATGGTAAAAAAGCGGTAAAAGCAAGAGTACGTACACAAAGATGTTTCCTAGGAACCATAAATGGCCTTGATGGGGATAATATCCCAACGGCAAACTATAGTGTTTTTGAAAAAGGAACATATGTAAAGGTGCAATAGCTACTATGCCAAATAGGAAGGGCAACAAAATCCGTTTTGTCCGTTCCAGAAACAATTGCTTCCAGTTTCGTTTACGCATAGCAAAATAGAGCCCCATTCCCGATACGTAGAATAAAAGTGGAATTCGCCAAACGTTTAACATGGTCATGGGTATCCATAAGGCCTCTACTACTTCGTCGCTCTTTATGAAGCCAATTAACATAGCCCACGGTTGGAAAATGATCGCTATGTGATAAATTAATAATAAACCAATAGCAACCACCCGCAACCAATCGATATCATGTCTTCTTTCTGATGTCATTATGGTATTTTTCTTAATTAACGCAAGTTGCGTTGTAGAGAGTAGAAGGTATAGGGTAGATGGACTGATCCGTAAAAAATGGAGCAAAATTACTCCTGTTAACGATTGGTAGTCCCTCTTCCCTCTACTCTTTACCCTTGTCCAAGTTGCATCGCAACTTAGATTAATTAGAAAGTGTAACTCAGGTGATAAGGCCTATTGCAGCATCATGGCTATCACGGGGCGCGTTTTTTCTATTTCGTTTAAATCAAGTTGCAATCCAAGCGGACTTAATTGCTGCTGGAGCATCTCATATACGGGTTTCATATCTGCAAAAGATCCCATCACACTTTCCCTTGGTGTTGCACCAAAATTGTTTTTTACCGTCTTGTCCGCTTTGGCATCAATAAGCAATTGTACGATTTCGATTCGGCAAAAAAATGCGGCGGTGTGTAAAGCTGTAGCTCCTTCATTGTTTGTAATGGATAGATCTGCATTAGCATCAATTAATGCTTTAGCAATAGCTGTTTTGCCAAAGGTTGCTGCCGAGATTAAAGGTGTTGAGCCGCTCATTTGCTCTTTCTTATTAATATCAGTTCCTGCCTCTATATGCTGTTTAACGATATCGAGATTGTCAGACAATACTGCTGTTTGAATGTCAATTTTTGGTTTATCTACTACTGACTTAGTTTTGGGACTCTTATCTGATTCACTACAGGCAATTGCTAGTAGAATAACCATTAGCGTAAAGCTGAATACCGTTCCAAGAGAAATACTTTTGACTGATTTCATAATTTGATTTTTTAGTACTAAAATTTGATCTTGTTTTTAACTTTTACAAAGATGGGATACCTATAAACACCAGACCTATGAGCTATCCAGCAATAGCTATCAAGTTTGAAGAAAGGATAAAAACTATGACGCATGGGGTATGAAATATGACGCAAAAGCTGACTTTCCCTATTGATTATTCAACATCTTTATAATATCTCTTTACATAAATTCCCTTACTTTGGTGATGAAGTTGTCTAAAGTTTTCTGCTGCCGGTGAAAAGCCCGCATTTTGCGGTCAATTGAAGCCAAATTTTCACTACATAGCAGCGCTACGGAGTTAAAATTTGGTGTAAAGTGGCAGCAAAAGGCGCGCTTTGGAGCCCAGTGAGGAAACTTTAGACAGCTTCGATAAGTAAAAAACACATGTCAAAACCACCAAATACAGGAGCAGATTTTATTAATCAGGCGAATG
>CBDUIU010000844.1:0-1870 GCA_965367335.1 uncultured Saprospiraceae bacterium | reverse complement strand
GTTTGCGGTGGATATTTAAATAAACAAATCAATCTTAAGATGTGTAAAAGTAAGAAGATTGTGAAAACAAATCCTGAGATGGATATAATTTTTGATGATTTATATGCAAGAGGATTAGGATTTAAAAATGAAATTAACATTGATAAGAAGAAAAGTGGAAATTATATTCAATTAGGGTAAAATACTGTGCCCAACAATACATAACCGACCATGTTCCGCCCTATGATAAATACCCAATGTTATGTCCCCAAATTGACAATTTTTAGCCTTACTTTCAATTAGTCTTAGTATAGATATTTCAGCCCAAAGAAGAACAATAAGATTTTTTCTTTTTTCATCCCCTCAATAAACCATCTGGGAGGAAGGAAGAAAAAATCGCTTCTAAGGCATTTACCTTACAACTATTTTGGGCGATCACCTCAAAAAGAACACACTCCTATAAGCTGTCTAAGTTAATAGCAGCAAGATCCGATCATTTCGCTTACCATATACACGGGGTAATGGTAAAAAGAATGGAATACACACTATTCGAAGGAGTCAACTTATATCCAATTATAAGTCGCAACACGGAGCTATGTAGTACTCTTCCATTCTCCGGGTTATAATTAACCCTAGTTCATTCAGGCGATCACTCCTTTTTCGTACGCTGTCTGATGGGTCAACACATATCGAATGCGTGACAGTAATTTTCTGGCAATGCGAATAATGGCCTTTTGACCAACCATTCGCTTTTTCAACTCTTCGTAACAAAGATTAAGAGCTGGATCTACTCCTATTGCAGTCCAAGCAGCTTCAACCAGAATGACCCTAAGTTGAGTATGACCCCTGTAAGTCAGTCGATTCTGACGAATGCGTTCACCACTGCTGTGAGAACCTGGAACTAAGCCAACATAACTACATAAAGACTCCAAAGTGTGGAATCGCTCGATGGGGCCAAGTTGTAACAAGAATTTGATAGCTGTAAGCCGCCCCATTCCAGGTACTGATTCGACTAGATCCGCTTGGGCTAAATAGGGTTCCTTGCGACTCAATTGCTTGAGCCAGGTCTCACAATTACGTTTCATACCCCACACATAGGTGAATTGTCCCATTTGATGGCGGAGCACATCGGTAGCATTGGCAACAGGTAGTTCGACTTGATATAGCCAACTGATAAAGGCACGACTCCATCGACCCTTATTATCATAGGCTTCGGGAATTTTTACGCTATAGAAAAACAATAATGACTTAATTCTATTTTTCTGCCGTACAAAATCTCTTTTGAATTGATCATGCAGTCGAGCAATAGACCGGTCTGCCTGTAGAGACTTAGAAGGAATATAGATAGAGTAAATCTCACCGCTCCTCAGGCTTTTTGCAATTTTCGTAGCGTCCCTTTGATCTGTTTTAAACGCTGCATCCCGATTAGAGGTCGGAACATCAGCAGGATTGACCACCAGGCATTCAATACCAAGCTCTTGTAGTGCTTCACAAAGTCCAAAACCAGAAAAGCCCGTTTCATAGGCACAGATATATGTTCCCTCAGGATAGTTTTGCTGAAGATAATTAACCAAAACTTCAACATTAGTTGGCCGAATCACAAAAGGTCGGTAGACCCGATGCTCCGTACAAACTGCAACTGTCCAGGACTTTTTGTGGACGTCTATACCAACGTATACGTTTTGTTGGTCAAATGAAATCTTTTTCTTAACTTTCTTCATGATTCCCTGATTTTTTTAGGTTAACAATTAAGCGTGTCAACCTAAAGTTAGGGGATCTTTTTTATACATCGGAGCTATTCGCTCCACACTGCGGTTACTGTAAACGTTAGCCTCCATTAGAGAAATGAAAAAGCCAATGATAAAATTCTTTAGAAAAATTAGACAAAATT
>CBDUIU010000843.1:0-1884 GCA_965367335.1 uncultured Saprospiraceae bacterium | reverse complement strand
ATTTCTCCACTCACATAATCGGAGGCATCAGAAGCGAGAAACACTGCTGGCCCTTTAAAATCATCAGGTGTTCCCCAGCGGCCCTTTGGTATTCTAGCTAAAATGGCTTGATTTCTTTCCGGGTTTTCTTGTAAAGCTTTGGTATTGTCCGTCGCAATATAGCCGGGTGCAATCGCATTCACACAAACGCCTTTCCCTGCCCATTCATTAGACAAGGCTTTGACCAAGCTACCAATAGCTCCCTTGCTGGCAGCGTAACCTGGTACCGTAATCCCTCCCTGAAAAGTAAGTAGAGAGGCGGTAAAAATAACTTTCCCCTTGCCTTTGTCTAACATTATCTTTCCAAATTCTCGGGCCAGGACAAACTGTGCGTTCAAATTCACTTCTATTACTTTATCCCAGTACTCATCAGGATGTTCCGCTGCTGGTGCTCTTAAGATGGTTCCGGCATTATTGATCAGGATGTCAATTGAAGCTTCGTTTGCTTTGACTTGCTCGATAAATTGATAGATGGAATCCCGTTTTGATAAATCTGCTTGGTAGGCTTTAAATTTTCGTCCTAAAGCCTGGACTGCTTTTTCTACTTCACTACCTGCTAAGGCTAAATTAGCGGACACTCCGATAACATCGGCTCCGGCTTCAGCCATCGCAATCGCCATCCCTTTACCAATCCCTCGATTACAGCCAGTCACTATTGCCGTTTTTCCGCTCAGATCAAATGCTTTTAAAATACCCATAATATTTTTGAATTTAAGTTCTTACTGTTTTAATGATCTCAATTAATTACAAATCAAATAAGCTAGGTAACCACAGAGAAATATCTTCAAAAGCAGTTATCAATAATAAAACTGCAATCATAACTACTAAATAAGGGATCAGTGGTTTAATCACATTGGAAACAGAAATTTTAGCCACACCAGCTCCCACAAAAAGGATGGTACCTACGGGTGGTGTACACAAACCAATACAAAGATTAAGCACCATGATGATTCCAAAATGAACCGGGTCCATCCCCAACTGTGTTACGACCGGGAGAAATATCGGCGTAAAAATCAAAATCGCAGGAGTCATATCCATAAAGGTACCTACGATCAACAAAGTCATATTAATCAAAATAAAAATTAAAAAGGGATTGCTTACCGTCTCCAATAAAAAACCTGTCATTAACTGAGGTATACTTTCAAAAGAGAACAACCAGGACATCGCCATTGAAGTACAAATTAAAAACATAACAATAGCTGTAGTCTTTGCACTATTTAACAAAATGCCAGGTAAGTCTCTGGTCGTAATCGTCTGATAAGAAAAACCTAAAATGAGTGCATATAATACTGCCACGGCAGCTGCCTCAGTAGCCGTAAATACACCTTGTACGATCCCACCGACGATGATTACCAGCATCAGTAAGCTAAAGAAAGCTTTACGCCCGTCTCTGATTACTTGTCCGAAGCTAACTCTTTCTCCTTTACTCAGGTTTTGTTTTCGCGCCATAAAGGCGGCAACTAACATCAAAGCTACGCCAACTAATATCCCTGGCAAATATCCGGCAATGAACAAAGCAGCTACAGAAGCGGCCCCTCCACTCGCCAAGGCATAAACGATCAATACATTACTCGGCGGAATCAACAAACCCGTTGTCGACGAGGTAATATTTAATGCTGCACTGAATGGTCGTGGATAACCCTCTTTTTCCATACGGTCCGTCATCACACTTCCAATCGCAGATGCTGCTGCTACGGCAGAACCGGAGATCGCCCCGAACAACATCGCCGCTAAAATATTTACATAGGCAAGACCTCCTGGCAGGCTTCCCATTAAAGATTTGGCAAAATCAATGAGTCGATGGGCTATCCCCCCTCGATTCATGAGTTCTCCAGCCAAGACAAA
>CBDUIU010000842.1:0-1899 GCA_965367335.1 uncultured Saprospiraceae bacterium | reverse complement strand
ATTTCCGTGTTACGCTGCTCGGCGAATTTAACCGTCCAAACACCTATACTATACCAAACGAAAGACTCACTGTACTTGAAGCCATTGGCATTGGTGGCGATCTTACTAACTACGCAAGGAGGGATAATGTTATACTCATTCGCGAACGAAATGAACGACGCGAAGTAGTACACATTAATTTACGTAGCAAAGAGTTATTGAATTCTCCGTACTTCTATTTAAGTCCTAACGATGTAATTTATGTCGAACCATTAAAAGCAAAACAATACGCGACCCAAGGGGATTTTGCCAACCGCTATTCTCCGATCATTGTCCCTATTATTAGCTTTTTCTCGGTGTTAGGCGCTAGTCTACTTTTAAAATAAGTAGCACTTTGAGAATTCTATTCCGCTATAATTAAAATTTATTACCTCCTCCCCAAAAAATTTTGTCTTATGAAAAATGGACAGATTGATTTCATTCGTCTATTCCAGCTTGCACTCAGAAAATGGTATCTGTTCGCAGTGTCGCTTGCTTTATTTTTAGGCTTGGCCTGGTATTACCTTCAGACCAAAGCCCAGAAATATGAAGCCAGTGCTGTACTCATGATCAAGGATGAGAAAAAGTCAGGTATCATGAGTAAGGAAGCTATTTTAAAAGATCTTGGCGTTGCCGTTCCTAATAAAAATTTAGAAAACGAAGTGCAGATTATTCGCTCTGCACCGCTGATTGAAAAAGTAGTCAGAAAATTAAATTTACAATACAATTACATCGGAAAGAAAGGTAGAAGAAAATATTACTACTACCTTAATTCACCTGTACGGATATCAGCGTGGATCCCGAAATTTGAAGGGCTATATCTGGAAGCTGAATTGCATCATATCAATGACCAAAGCTTTCATCTATTTTTTGAAGATGAAGAATTTGCACCTGAAAGAGTGAAATATGTTGGCCGATATGACAAGGAACTAGAACTACCCATTGGAATCATTAAAATAACCAAAGATAGTACTTTAAGTCCAAGTGGTCCAATCACTTTGGAAGTCAAACCAATTGCAGCTGCCGTAGCTTATGTGAAGGAAGAGAGTAATATTCAAATGGCCGGATTAGAACAAGCCAGTACTTTATCCCTTACGATGAAAGATTATCATCCTTACCGGGCGAAGGATATACTGAATGAACTGGCTTTAGCTTATAATGAAAGTTCTATGGCTAACAAAACGGAGGTGTACCTAAACACCATTGAGATGTTAGATGATCGCATCCGGACTATAGCGCAGGAATTATCGATTGCCGAGCAAAGCATGCAAAACTACAAGAGCCAAAACAGCATGATGGAACTTAGTGCAGAGGGAAATATTTTAATCAAGGAATTAACGGACCATAACAAAAAAATTACGGATACAGATATCCAACTTGAGGTCTTAAACAATATTGAGCAATTTATCAATAGTCATGTAGATAGTTTTGAGTTTGTTCCGACTAACTCCCAGCTCACTAACCTGACCCTAACTCAGCAAATTTCAGATCTCAATACTTTAATTTCAAATTTTCAAACTATTAAAAAGGAGAAAGGTCCAGCTCACCCTGACTGGATCTTAGCAGAAAAACAAGTTCACAACAAACGACAGATCATTGCCGAGAACATCAATTCGATCAAATCCGATTTGATGATCACCCGGGATGCACATGATAAGCTCAAGGGGAATCTTCAGGGTCGTTTACAAAGCTTGCCTGCCCGGGAAAGAGGTTTGGCCGGTATAGAACGGCAAAAAAATATCAAGGAAGACCTCTATTTATACTTACTGGAAAAGAGAGAAGAAACCGCTATTTCTCTTTCTGCTGTTATGCCCTCCGGCAGCCTACTGGAACCTGCCATAGCACCTGACAAACCGGTGAGCCCGATTCCGGCCCAAATCT
>CBDUIU010000841.1:0-1903 GCA_965367335.1 uncultured Saprospiraceae bacterium | reverse complement strand
CTATCGTGAAATTACAAGCAGACGAAATTATTGCCTTCCCTACTTCAGAAGGATATACCATGACCCCCACTTCAGGCGATCATCTATTTGAAATCAGATGGAAATTATACTTCTGTCTTTCTTGAAAACAAGGAACAAATATATTTAACCAGACAACTGAAAGAATTAGAGTTGTTTTTACTTCATAGTTATTTCTGCGTGTACCTCGCGTGTTTGGTAAATAAAATTCATGGTAAACAATACCTTTAATAAGATAGTCAGTTAATTTAACTTCAAGTATTAGTATTTCAATTTCTTTACGGAAAGTAAAGCTGATTCCTTCTTTCTTTATACCCGTAGCATTCAATTAATTATTCCCGTCAGTATAGCTTTTAATCCTTTTTCTTAATAATTTTAAAATTCATTCACCCTTAAAACCTCCCACCATGAAAAAAATGAATTTCTTACTCTTCTGTTTGTTAGTCTGTTTTATTTATAGTTGCCAAAAAGAAACCATCCACCAATCCAAAGAGATCTCCCAAACCAAAAACATTTCCATCTACCAACATCCGGCCTGGGGTCAAGCTTCCTCCCGAGCCGCCTGTGATTGGACCATCATTCCCGCAGGTTCTAACAACGCGCTGGCAGATGCTATTGCCAATACCTGTAACGGCGGTGTTATCTATCTCGAACCGGGAGAGCATACCGAAACTGAGCCACTCACCATTAGCAAGTCTGTGATCTTGATTGGCGCCGGTGCAGGTGTTACCCAGCTCAAAGTCTATGCAGGTGCTCGCTTACCTAATCCTAATGGTTCGGCTCCTGTGGACCCGGCTTTTCATTTTTTAAATGCTGAAAAATGTTTGATACAGGATATAGACATCCAGCCCATTGATCCGGAAGGTGGTACTTGTATGTTGTTAGAAAATGCACCCAACTCAGCGGTGGTCAGATGTAATATTTCCGGCTTTATGTTTTCGATTGCGAATGAATTGTCTGATCAGTTCGTTGCTATTGGAAATACGATTGTTGGAGGTAGCGCCTGGTTACAGGGGGATGCAGCCAGCTCTATTGGCATCGTCAATGTTAATGGCAAAAGTTGTTATATGGCAGACAATGAGGTGAGTAATCATTTATTCGGCCTTTGGGGCTGTGACCAGTGGGGAACTATTGAACGTAACTTCAGCCATGGCTGCGGTTATGGTGTTATTCTTTGTAATGTTCCTATGTTTATAACGCTTCCTGATGGAAGAATTGCTGGTTCTTTGGTGCCAGGCAGTGCCTGGAAAGTCAGAAACAACAACGCTACAGATAATTTCGCCGCTGGATTCATCGTCATTGATGGGGCTAACAACAATAGACTGACGAATAATAACGCTTCTAATAACGTTGAAGCCGATATCATTCTCTCGGGTGAATCGCTGCGCTTTGGTTTCCTCACCCCAGTCGCCTATAATAACCAAGTGGATGTTGGTGCTTATCCTAATATCACCATTAAAGACTGTGGTCAGGATAATATCGTAAATGGTGGAGTCATGATCGATACAAATGTAACGCCTTGCCTATGACCTCAATAGTTTAGTGCTAATGAAATTGACCCATTACTTTTTAGTGATGGGTTTTTTATTTCTACTAACATTCTTTTTTTCTTTCCAACCCAAGTCCGTATCTTAGTTCAGGACTCGATCTGACTATGAAACAGCCCTCGCCTGCCTAACCCCAAAAACCTATCTCAATGCCTCAAAAAACCATCCCCTTCTTTATTTCCCTTTGGCTCCTCCTGTCTTCAACGGCACTCACCGCCCAGCCCATCTTTCCCTACGAGCTCGAAAAAACATTCCTCAACCTAAAACGACCTTGCAAGGTAATTATCTACGAAAATTTTCCGAATATATTGGGATACGAAGATGTATTTTTCTTTTAT
>CBDUIU010000840.1:0-1905 GCA_965367335.1 uncultured Saprospiraceae bacterium | reverse complement strand
GCGGACTGATCCTGGGCTATGGCTTTTTGTGGAGTGATCTGGTGAGTTATGCGGTGGGAGGGATGATGGGGTGGTTTTTTGAATGGGGGTATTTTAAAAATCGTGTTGATTAATCAACTACAAGTGTAGAGACTTTTACCTGAAGCACTATCGCTACTATCTTTAACTTTATAAGATTAGGCTGCCGGATATTATGACAATAATCATAAACTGTTTGATATGAAAATCCGGTTTTTTTAGATAGCCACAAAATGGAACGCTCTTGGTCCTGAAGTTCCTCAAGGATCCGATTGAGTTTTTTGGGAACTTCAAATTTATTTCCTGCCAATTTTTTTTCGAAAGATACTCCTGGGAATTCCGTTGAGAAAAATTGAGTATAAAATACTTAATTTGTTTTGTATAAATTATCTAATTTTTTAGCTAATTTAGCTGAGGTACTTAAAACTATTGACAACTTCTGTATGAATTTATGTCATTTTGGGGCTGTGCCTGCAGCAACTCGAACTTCACCGCTTAGGGTTATTCCCGGGCGTAGAAGAAAAAAGTTGCCAAATCCTATGTTCTTAATTCTGATGTTTGTCCTTTTAACCGCAGGGATTCTCATTCTGGGACAACGTGGGTTTGAAGAAGTAATAGAATATGATCAAGATGGAAACCCACGGTTAACTCCGGAACGGGAAGCTGAAATCAAGCAAGCAAAAGATAAGCTTGATGAAGCGGAAGTATATATGTTGCTATCTCTATACGACCACTATATTGAGTGCCTCCTTTGTACGGGCGGTCGTCTCTGGATCAAAGAAGGGGAAATTGCGAAGATCGGCACTACCGTCAATACAACAAGTCGCTATAACCAAGCGTATTATAAAAAGCATGGTGTCGAGTACATTATGTATCTTAGAGGAACGATAGGGGTTGTGCTAAAAACGGAGATTGATCTACTAGGAAAATATCCTTTGATGCCTGAAAATTTAGCGCGAAAGCAACCATTGTTGTTTCCACCGTTAAATAGCAAGCTTAAATAGGAATGACATGAAAAACAATTTGCATACAGAACGGAGTTTTTCGATGGATAAAGGCAAATTTACCGTTACCAGACAGGTAGATTTTAATATTAAAGAAAAGGTAGATCGCCATGCATTTCAGGAAGCGGCCAGATCAATTGAACTCCCAAATGCGATTACGGCTCTTGAGTTTGTTTTTATTACCTTAATCTGTCAGGCGACAGATGTAGGTAAGAATGAGATTTGGGAACATGAAGGAGGGGCTTATATTACACTTAGTCTTCCTTATCAGTTTGTGACCGCTCACTCTGCTATTGAAGTTACTCAGCGATTCCTGGATGTGTATAGGACGTTTATTAGTAAAGTTGTAGAGATACCTCATATTTCTAATATTGAATAATTTCTCTTTTTAAGAAACCCGAATATTAATACATTAGAAGGAAAATGAAATTCGCCTTTATTCTCATATTAAGGGAAAGTTTTTGTGAACCATATAATTGTCTATAATAATTCCTAACCTTAATTATTTATTCTTCCCATTTGCAATAGTCCGCTACGGTTTTCGAGCGGTATAAAATAAAAAGGGCAAGTCCTTACCTTGGAGGTTCCTACACCAAACCAAGAAAGATGACCTGCCCAACGAAGATCGAGATCCTCGCTGAACAAATGTTGTTAAAACTTCCGAGAGTTTCTGCATGGCAACGCCGATTTATGCTGCATTTGTTTGGATTATGGCTTGGTCTTCGCGGTAGATACAATTTTGTGAATCTAGCCCGGCAAGGCGAATACAGCGAATACACCTCTACAGAAAGAATACCGACAACAAAAACGGCAACAAGTTACAAAATAAAAAAGCCAACACACTGATTCACAATGTATTGGCTTCTTATTGTGGTGGGCGATG
>CBDUIU010000839.1:0-1910 GCA_965367335.1 uncultured Saprospiraceae bacterium | reverse complement strand
AGCATTGCCAAGCTTACCGTTACGGAAAGCATGGATGTAGATATCAGTGGAGATAGTGTCATGAAATACAAAGGTTCTCCCAAAGTAGAGCATCAGCGGGTACGCGGAGACTCGGAATTAGCTAAAGTAGATTAAGTAAAAATATGCGTATTAAGGTGTAAATGGTTACACCTTACTTGGTGTTAGCCTAAATTGAATAGAAGGTTTTATCGTACTCATTTTATGCTGAGGGACACAAAATCCAAAGGTCTATTTCTTTTTAGGTTAACCTTTTTATTTTGGTAGTGACTATTCTTTAAGATTTTTTACCTTGTAGGGTGAAATCGAATAAAACCCTACACCATGCTGCGTCAGATCTTTTTGCTGTTCATTTGTTTGTTGCTCATCGCCATATCTCATTTCTCCGATTCAGCCATTGCCGTTAAACCCCTCGCCGAAGACCAATTCTCGGCCTTGGCTGCGCATCCGCACATCGAACGCATCGCTGCCAGGATACATCCCATCGGAAGTAAGGCGAATCAGGAAGTCCGAGACTATATTGTTGAGGAATTTAAAAAGTTAGGACTGGAGGTCAGCCTCGAAAAGGGGTATTCTACGCGGATGAGAGGGGAAACGCAAGGATTAATTGCTTATACGGAAAATATCATTGCAATCAGAAAGGGGAATGGTGGTGCGAAAAAAGTTTACGTCGCCGGGCATTACGACAGTGTGTTTGAAGGCCCCGGTGCCGCGGATGATGGCTATTCGGTGGCCAGTATGATTGAAACAGCCCGCTTGTTGCAAAACGAATCACTAAAAAATGACATTGTTTTTTTGGTTACGGATGGGGAAGAGGGTGGTTTGAACGGTGCGCGTTATCATCAGCAAAATAATCGAATGGCTGATGTAGGTGTCTTGTTGAATTATGAAGCCCGAGGTAACGCAGGACCTGGAATAGCCTTTGAATGGTCAGATGATAATGCCTGGTTAGTGCGGGAAATGAGTAGGGTAGCGGTGCGGCCAATTGCTAACTCCATGTCTTATGAGGTGTATAAGCGAATGTGGAACAGTACAGACGTGACGGAGTTCAAAAAGCGTGGAATGCCCTTTATCAACTATGCCTTTATCGATGGATTTCCTTATTACCATAACCCCGCCGATAATGCTGAAAACATCAGTAAAGAGTCAGTTCAACATACAGGAGAGAACATGTACCGCATGGTTCGCCATTTTGCCAATTATGAGTTTGGGAAGATAGAAAAAGGAAACGCAGTCTTTTTTAATTTTTATGGTTTTCTGATCCGTTATCCGGCAGTATTAGATGTAGGATTAATGGTGCTGTTATTATTGTTGATGGGCCGGTATTTATGGATCGTGGTAAAAAAGAAAAAAGCTACCGTCTTACGGATCGGACTATTACTACTGTTACAGGTATTACTCATTGCAGTAACGATGTTGCTTGCTTATGGATTGGCTTATTTCATTAAGACAGCTTATCCGGAATATTCTCTTTTTTATGCTTATCAGTATTATAATTACAAATGGTATTTGTTTGCTGCCCTGGGATTGAGCGTGTTAGTGACAGTTGGTCTGGGTAGTAGACTTATAAGTAAGTTTGATATGGAATCCTATGCGGAAGGATTGCTGATATTGTTGGGCTTGTTAGCAGTAGGCTTACATGTCGGGATGCCCACAGGCGCATATATACTGCTTATTCCCACGCTGTTTTACGGTGTATTCCTAAATGTTTTTTCAGATCTCCATAACGGAACAGCAATGAGTAAAACCATTACCGGAATAATTGTTTTTGCAGTATTTGCCGGGATCTGGACCTTTGTTATACATAATCTGTTCCTGGCCTTTAGTTTGGATCTGCTGTTTGGGCCGGTGTTATTAAGTGGTCTGTTCACTTTGGTAGTGCTAAGTTTGTT
>CBDUIU010000838.1:0-1925 GCA_965367335.1 uncultured Saprospiraceae bacterium | reverse complement strand
CAGGGAGATGAAACCAATCCGCCTCCAACGGATTGCTCCCATCGAGCATCCTTTAATGTTTCTGCCACTCGTTGCGGCCTGGCTGAAGGTGCCATAAGCGTGCAGATCAGTCCAGCAGGTACTTACACCTATCTTTGGTCAACTGGAAACACTACGGCAATGATTGACCTGCTTCCTGCCGGCAACTATACGGTTACTGTTTCTGATGCTAATAATTGCAGCCAGATCTTCATGACTACAGTAGTAGAAAACACTATACTTACAGCCATAGATGACGCTTACTCACTCAGCTGTGGTGAAACACTTAGTGAGAATCTACTCGCTAATGATGATGGGAATGACATCCGTATCAGCGCTAATACTTCACCTGACAAAGGCATGCTGACACTCGAACCAACTGGTGATTTCACTTATATGCCTATGCCGGGTGACACCGGACAAGTTTCTTTTAATTATACGATAACGGATCCATGCAACAATACAGCTACAGCCCAGGTAAGTTTACAGATCAATCCTCGCAGCTGTGACTATACTGCTACTTTTATTGCAACGGAAGCGGATTGTGGCTTAAGCAATGGCTCGTTAGAAGTGATCATGAGTCTGCCCGGTAATTACGAATACGTCTGGAGCACGGGAGAGACGACCAACAATATCTCCGGCTTGGCAGCTGGCATATATGATGTTACCGTATCAGACCCCGAGTCTTGTTGTAGTTTAGTTTTCACGACCACGCTGGCAGGAAAACCGGCAGATTATATTAGCGACACTGTGATCACGCAGCCTACCTGTTCGATGGACGGAGAAATTCAATTTGATTTCGCTTCTCCTGGTAGTGGTCCCTGGATTATGGAAGTACACGCTCCACTTGGAATAGAGCTTTATGGAATTAACCCTGGAACAATTTTACTCTCTTCTTTTGTCCCTATTATCCCCGGAGATTATACCGTCTTTATCAGAGATGAAAACACTGGCCCTGATTGCTCGGATAGTTTAAAGGTGACAATCCTACCTCCGACCCTGCCAACTATCGAACTAGAGGGTATACGACAGCCTTCCAGCCCAAGTGCCAATGATGGCATTATCACTATTGTTATAACAACCCCCACAATGGAGCCCTATACTGTAACCGTTAATGGTGATGTATCTGGCGTCTTTACTGGTCAGGTAATCAGTATCCCCGGTTTATCAGTTGGGCGATACGAGATTCAATTAACAGATGTAAATGGCTGTATTTCCAATGTCTTGGAAGTGGAGTTAACTGCTTTTTTGGGAATTCATTGGGGTGTCAGGTCAGGTATTATTCCGGATCGCAGGCAGGACCGGGAGAGAGGCGGTATAGCCTTTAATTCATTCACCCCGGCTTCCATGATCTACGCCAATCTAACCACTAAACTGGGAGACTTGGGGCAAAGTTGGCAACTTGGTTTGCTTACGCCTATTCGTTCGTCGGTAAATCAACAAGCGCCACCTCCTACTCTACTACTGGAGCAAATGACAACATTGTTCCAAACCCGGTATAAAGCAGTGAGTTGGAGCAGTCGTTTGGGTGGACTAGTTTATGTCAATCAAGTACAAACAATGGCACAATGGAATTTGGAAGGAAAAATGAATTGGTTGCTTTTTTCAAAAATTGCGTTGGAAATTCGCGCTGGGATCAGAGGATGGGAAAAGGTAGATTTTCCTTATTTGGAATGGGGGTTGCATTCACAGTTCTGATTGATACTTACGTCGACCGAACTTTTTCACTCCTCCCGCAATCCATATTCCCGCAACAATTCCTCCCAACCCACTTCATTGATCTTTCGCACCAATAATGGATTGATCCAACTTAGTTCCGGGCTCCCTTTGGGTAAGAAAAAACTCCGGTACTGTGTATTAAACCGAACCGGCAACAAAGATACCTTGTTCGTTAATTGTAATTGACC
>CBDUIU010000837.1:0-1933 GCA_965367335.1 uncultured Saprospiraceae bacterium | reverse complement strand
AGATAAGTGTTTTAGGTAGAAATTTTTCCTCTTAAACCCAATTCTATCACTTCCAAATCCTTCACAACACCTTCATCTACAGCAAACCGAACAATCGTTTTAACCTTGTGAAAACCATGCACACCGCAAGCTCCTGGATTGATATGTAACAAATGATATCTGCGATCCGGCATTACTTTAAGAATGTGAGAATGCCCGCAAATGAAAAGTCCGGGTGGATCCACAGCTAGTTGTTCCCGCACCCTTTTGTTATACCGACCAGGGTATCCACCGATATGAGTTATCCAGACATCCAGGCCTTCACAGTCAAAACGAAGATCGAGTGGAAATGTCTGTCGGAGCAGTCCACCATCTATATTGCCATAGACGGCACGCAACGGTTTGAAGGCTTCCAGTTGTTCGACCACCTCCATGTTTCCGATGTCTCCGGCATGCCAGATTTCATCGCATTGTTCAAAATAGTGGAATATTTTAGGATCCAAATAACTATGGGTATCAGAGAGGAGGCCTATTTTTTTCATAACTGATTAGAAAAACAAACGTCGCAGAGGCTATCTGCGACGTCTATTTCAGCGTTATTACAAAGTTTGATCAAATCTATTTAGTTGCCAATATTTCCCAATCGGCTTTTGACGTCATCCACTACACCAGATTGAATTTTGATCTCAGCGGTCTTCGCTTCTTGCTCGCGCTCATTTTCAGCAATCCGCTCCTTAGCTTCCTGGATTTTTTTCTCGTAATCTTTAATTTTATCTTCCAATTTGTCCTTCTCTTTTCCAAGACCTTTCAAATCTTTCTCTAAGTTTTTCATAGTCTTTTCTTCTCCTTTCAATTCTTCCTCAACTCTGGACTTTTCGATGGCTCGATTAAAGCTGATCAACATATCCCTGACGGATGAGTAATCGGATGGATAATCATCAGGATTAACATATCCATTATCCGTATTCACCCAAATACGCATTTCCGTATTGTTGCCGCCTTCCCGAAAAGAAGCAAAGATTTTAGGTTTACCAGATATTCCGGAGATAGAAGCACCATCCGTTAAGTATTCGTTTGCTTTTTTAATCTTTTTAGATTTTTGACCCAATTGTTTTTTAGAAAAATTTTGCCAAATCTTTTCCGTTTCTTTTTTATCAATATCCACAAACGAAACGATCATGCAATTATTAACCCCTTCAGTCATTGCTGCTTCTGCCGCATTGATGTCCGGATCGGGTACTTGAGCTGTTAAAGTCGTTGAAAAAACTAATAGTGTAAAAAGTATAAAAAGTTGATTACCTTTCATGATTAATATGTTTGGTTCTGTATATAAGACGTAAATATACGGATTGGTCACCAATAAACTTCAGAACTAGGACTACACACTAAACTTTTTGCTTAGGTAAGACTGCTCATCTAGTCGTTTATCCATAACCCTATGCCAAAGGGGGGGAACCAACGCCAATAACATCCCGGCGGGATAGCCAAACGGCATCTGCGGACTTTCCTCATAATGTTTTAGAATCTGGTATTTGCGATTTGCCTTAAAGTGGTGATCAGAATGGCGGGTTAGCTCATACAACAGGATACGCCCCATCTCATGATTACTATTCCAGGAATGTCGGATACTGACGGGTTCGTATCGCCCCGACGCTAGTTTTCTCCGGCGTAAACCATAATGCTCAATGTAATTTACAGTTTCCAACAGCAGGACGGCTACTACACCAATGGCCAAAGCGATTACTGCTACGTTGAAGCTGAAGAACCAAATCAATAAGGTGAGATAAACGCCTTGGGCCAGGTGAAAATGAATCATCTCATTGGTAAAGTGCCACCTACTTTTGTTTTCCCGCTTTAATCTTACAAATTCAAGTTTCCAGGCATTTATATAGCTATTGACGATTGACTTCAACCAAAAAACATACACCCAATCTCCTTTCTTTGCTGAAGCTGG
>CBDUIU010000836.1:0-1937 GCA_965367335.1 uncultured Saprospiraceae bacterium | reverse complement strand
GGTGCAGATGATCCTTTTATCCCGGCCGAATCCGTCGTTGCGTTTACCAAGTCGATGGAAGAGGCTAAAGCTAGCTATCAGTATATAAGTTATCCTGGAGCAGTCCATGCATTCACTAGTCCCATGGCAGATTCTCTCGGTAAAAAATTTGACCTTCCCTTAGCCTATAATAAAGAGGCGGATGAAAAGTCCTGGATGGAACTTCAACAGCTATTAGAGTCTGTATTCTAGGGTGCTAGCTGGGAAGCACTATATGGATAGTAGTTTGTCATAACAATAACTTTTTCTTTATCAATTTATACACCTCCCCAAATAATCTAAATTGTATAACACTTATATCGTAAACAAGTAGTAAAACAGACAAACCAGAATTTTATGAAAAAAAACAAGTTAAAAATTTTTGTAATATCATAATCTTCACTATGTTTGCCGATACCAATGAAATCCGACTAGTGGATGACTTTTTAAGACTTCTTCATAAATCGGATCACAACAGTAGGGACTGTGAGAAGACACATTTTAGTTAGCTTTCGTGTACTGGTAATGCACGGACTATACTGTGAAGAAAAACCAGAATAATGACTACTAGAAACACTGTCCCCAAAAGCAATGGGTCACCATTGAAACCCATTGTATCTGCGCTCCTAAGTACAAAACTCAATTACTTACAGCAGCAAGAAACATTTGTTCACCGCGCTTACGCAGACATTCATTCCATCGATCCGACAAAGTTGGATCCCGCTTCCCAGAAATCGACATTAAAACTGATGAAAGAACGACTGGATGATTTCCTCAGTCGTCTGGAGCAGCTCGCACACGCTAAAAAGCTGTTGCTATTGATTCGTAGATTTCTGAACGAATCAACAGCCTTGGCTATCTATGAATTGTTGACCAATGATAAGTATCTTTTTTATTCTGAGAACAGCTTGAGAAGCTTGCTCAGTCTGGAAGGTATCTTGTACGAATCCGCAAGGATGAATTAAAAATGCAGGATTAAATCGAGTAAGTTGGAAAAGGAGCAAAGGGATACATTTTACGAATGTATTTACATCCCTTTGCCCCCTCTTTCCCCTTTGCCCCCTCTTTCCCCTTTGCCCCCTTCCTCAATGCCGACAACTACAGACTGGAAATAACATAGCTTCCATTCTGGCATCCATTGGATAGGCATTTTCACTACCTTCCATTTCCCAGAAAAATTTCGTGCGCTCCTTGTTATTGTTGCCAACTTCATTCATAGTCGCTGCATCATACAGGCGGCCGTTAATCATGGTATACCGTACCGATTCAGAATTGTGAATATCGGTCAATGGGTTTTTATCAAGGACAATCAGGTCGGCTAATTTTCCTGCTTTAAGCGATCCGATCTCATCTGCCATACCAAGGTAGGTTGCGCCGTTGATAGTCGCTGCGCGGAGAACCTGCATATTGTTCATACCTCCCTGTGCCAACATCCATAGCTCCCAGTGCGCACCCAGGCCTTGTAGTTGGCCATGTGATCCCAGGTTGATATTGACGCCGGCCGTCTGTAGCTTGTTACAGGATTGCGAAACAAGGATGTGGCCATTTTCATATTCTTCGTCGGGCACCATAGTGCGATGACGGGACCGGGAGTCTATGATGGGTCGTGGTGTAAATCGCAGGAGTCTGTCTTTCTCCCAAACGTTGGTTTTCTGATACCAATAATACTCCCCATTGATGCCACCGTAATTGACAATGAGGGTAGGGGTATTCCCCGTTTTAGTGGCTGACCAAAAGTTAATCACATCTTTGTATAAAGGTGCCACTGGAATGTTATGTTCGACGCCGGTATGGCCATCTGCCACCATGCTCATATTGTGGTAAAAGAAGGAACCGCCTTCCGGGTAAACGTTCATCTCCAACTCTCTGGCCGCTTGCATCACTTGTTGGCGCTGATCCCGTCGGGGCTGATTGTAGCT
>CBDUIU010000835.1:0-1951 GCA_965367335.1 uncultured Saprospiraceae bacterium | reverse complement strand
AATTCAAAACAACTATCTAACACTGTATCTCCGATATTAGTTAGCTGATCAAATTCACTGTAACTTTTTCGTTTTCCGGTTGGAATCATTCGATCATCTACGGCGATAAGGCTAGCCTTTGGCATTTTTAATAACAACTCATCTACCTTTCCATCAAGTTTAAAATAAGGATGCCAGCCAATACCTATCGGAAATGATTCATCGCCAACATTTTTCACTTGAATACTAACTTCTAACCCGCTTTTACTCAATTGAAAACTAATAACTAATTGAAAAGAAAAAGGAAAGTAATCCTGCTTTCCATCATAATTATATTTACAGCTCACTAATGCCTTGTCTTTATTCGTGTTCTCCCGACAAACCTCCATTGGCGCTTTGCGAACAAATCCGTGTATAGCATGTTGATTTGCTAATTCGTTCAGCGGAAATTGATAGGATTTATTCTTCCAGGTAAACCGTCCATCTAGCAGCCGATTAGGAAAAGGTACTAAAACCCCACTCTTCGATAAGCCAAAGACATCCAACTCTTTATCCGTTTGGTACCCATCCAACACCTCGATGTTATTCAATCGCACTTGAGTCAGACAAGCACCTACTGCAGGAATAATACGAATAAAATCAGTCCCGCTTTCATTTGTCAGGCAAATAGAGTCGTATGTTCCAAAAGCTTCTTTATTAATTTTGTACATGAATTTTAATAACAATTTTAGTGTGTTTATCCACACATCAGAAAAAATATTCAGGAATGGAGTAAGCAGTAGAGTTTAGGATATCCGTAAACTCATTAAACCGGCAGAGGGTAATTAATAGCCATTTCATCACAACCCACTACCCTACTGTGTCAATCATTATCATTTGCAGCCGCACCTTCTGCCATTTCTCCCTCTTTTAACAATTGTAATAATACTCCATTTGTCCAACCAAAACCATCCTGGACTGGGTACTCACCACCACCTGCTTCCAAGCCCATGTCTACTACATTGTATTTTTCCACCATCTTACCCGTATTTTTATACACTTTGACATTTAATGCTGTCCAACGGGATTTGATAGTGTCTGCCAAGCCATTAATTTCGTAGTTGCGCAGCCCATCGATGGTCATCCATTGGAGTGGAGCCCAACCATTAGGGGCGTCCCATTGTTGGCCAGTTTCCGCCAAGGTAGTAAGTACACCACCGGCTTCAAGGAAATCCTGACGTACTTTATTTGCTACGTACACTGCTTGCTGAGGCTCGGCAATACCAAAAAACAAGGGATAGACACCTGCCAATGATAGCACACCGGTAGGCTTTTGATTAATGAAATCATAGTCAACATAAAACTGAGCCTTTTCGTCCCAACAATATTTTTGCAAAGCAGCTTTTCGCTTTTTAGCTTTATTGGAATAGTTCATCGCCATGGAAGAATCTGAGGGAGAATAGGCTTGTGCTAACACCATTTCTAAATGATACATTAATGCATTCAGATCTACGGGCACAATTTCCGTAGTCCGAATAGATCTGAGATAATGACCGTCCCGAAACCATCGGCTGGAAAAATCCCATCCTGATTCACACGCTGCCCGGATATCTAAATAAATTTGTTCAGCCGGTCTTCCTGATTCTTTTGCTAAAGCTACATCTTCCTTATAAGACTCTGGCCGTGGAGCTGGTCGGTCATCAAAGTATCTATTTAACACACTACCATCCTGCATTCTGACTACCCTTCGATGAGCCGTGAGTTCCGTTGAAAGTTGCTCACGACCAGCCATCCAAAAAGCATATTCTTTTTGTAAAGCATCACGATATTTCAACAGGACCTCTTCCCCTTTTTCATCTGCTAATAAGCGGACCATAGCTGAGAAAAAAGGCGGTTGTGAACGGCCGAGATAATAGGCACGATTGCCATTAGGGATAAAGCCGTGGGTATTAATCAGGTAAGCAAAGTTATCCAGCATATTCTCAATCATCTC
>CBDUIU010000834.1:0-1959 GCA_965367335.1 uncultured Saprospiraceae bacterium | reverse complement strand
AATAAAATTTTTCTCATTTCGCTCGACCAGCCAGGCCAGAACAAGTCTAATATTTATTTTGCAATCACCACTTTCTTTAAGGTACTATAGTGCTCACTGGAAATTTTGATCAGATAGGTTCCGCCATAGATCGTTTGGGTATCAAAATAGGCAATGGTACTACCTTTTTTGATTTTGGTAGTCTGTATCAATTTTCCGGAGATTTCCATTAAATCAACTTGCAGGTCTTCATCCACCAAATCATTGATCTGTACGGCAATCAATTCTGCCGCTGGGTTGGGAAAAACAGTAATGCTCATGGTGTTGAAAGTCAATTCGGAGACAGAGGTGGAAAGGTCGTAAATGGTAGTGGCTTCATTAACTGAAGTGACGAGTCGGTTAGCTGAAACGCCATAGAAAGTTGGCCCTACGACATAAGGATAAGTTGAGTTCCAGTTCTCGTCAACGGTAGCAAAATAAGCATAGGTGCCATTCGGGTAATCCGGCGTCACACAAAACCTTCCGTTGTGGATATCTAAATAATCGTCCTCCCCAGTATGAGCCACCCATTCATAATCTTCTCTAAAATAACCCAGAAAGTAGGTCACATCCACATCAGGACCGTTGTCTACATCGGTACCATCAGCGTGGTGTGTCCGCACGGATATATCCCTTAATTGATAACCTGATTTAATCCTGGTAATTCCTCCCGAACCATCAGCATTTTTAAATCCATAGGCGCCATAGATAGGAAAACCATCATAAGCAAAACCGATCAGCGGTGAGTGTTGTGTTTCATCAATTGCATATAAGCCATCGGCATCATACAAATTACAAATATTGGATACCACTTCAAGATCCAGCTTAAATGCTGAAGGATTTTGGTGGTGGTGATAATTGCCCATGGCAGGGTGTGCTTTGGAACAATCAAAGCCTGCTCGTTCTGCGGGTACAGCATCTCTGTTCCAGGCCTGGGCAGTCGCCGGCCCACCGGGGCAGCGAGGGTTGCCGGGCCCGCCACAAAGGGCGTTGGTCGCGGTGTTCCAGGCTACACCGTCCCGGTAATCAAAAAGGGCCACCCCATTGATGAAGATGCCGATATTTCCACCGGTGGTAGATATCGGTGTACCTGTGTTTTCCTGTGGACTTAAGGGGATTTGAAAAATTGCATTTTGACTGGTGGCCTGCGAAGGGTTACCATCTAAAAACGGACCGGTTGGATAAGCCGGAATCCCATTGGTAGTCACGTAAACATAATCATCAGAATATTCAATCTTTTGGCAGTTGTATAAAATGCCGTTATCAATGGGGGTAGAATTTCCCTGCATATAATAACTTCCCGTTTCGGTGGTGTTTTGTAAAAAGGAAGTGATGGCAGGACTAAGTTGAGCCTGACTCAGAATAGCAAAGGCTAAAAAGGAAAACAAGAGGATAGTTTTTTTCATGTTAAGGTTGGATTTTTTGTTTAGACAACCGAAAGGCTATTATCTTTCGGATGGGTGTAAAATATTCTTTGGATACTGGTTATTTGCGTTGAAGACAAAGGCTTTATCGTTAAGGGTCAGCAGAAAAGCAATTAGATCGACTTTTTCATTAGAGCTGAGCTGGAGTGGTTGTTTTAATTCATCAGCTACCGTACTGCTTTGATGGATACCATCCGAATAGTGGTTGAGCACCTGGTGTAATTTTCTGAACCGTCCATCGTGCATATATGGAAAAGTATAAGACAAATTCCGTAAAGAGGGAGTTTTAAATAAAAGGCTGTCCGGGCTTTGTTTGGTGATCATCCACTTGCCAAAATCATTTAAAGTGGTATCCACCGGAAGTCCGTTGTTTTTAAAGTCATAGTTTGAAAAAAGGGGTTCCGTATGACAGGAATTACAGTTTTTTTGAAACAAAAGATACCCATTTTTTTCCTGCTCGGTAAAAGTGCTTTCCCCTCTTTTCACAGCATCGTATTTTGCATTGCCGGAAACCAGC
>CBDUIU010000833.1:0-1962 GCA_965367335.1 uncultured Saprospiraceae bacterium | reverse complement strand
GATATTGATACAGAAGCAGACTGGGAGGAATTTGGTTGGAAAATGTGAACCTCTGGCAGCAAAAGCGGTGATATACAATTCTATTGTGATTAAAACTATTTATTCGCTTCCTGTTCAATATACGATCTTAAATCTTCCAATTGTTGATTACTCATTTTTTCCAACGGATAATAAGGCATATAAGACCGCTTCCCGTATAAGGGTTGAGTACCGTAACGAGTCACTTGGTACAAGGAGGCATGACTATATTTCCCAATATGTTCCTCCAGGTATTTAAAACTCATTTTACTATCGTCCAAATTAAAATAAGAATAGCGTTTATCTTCATGACAATGTTTACAGCTCAGGTCATAAATAAGTTTACCATTTGCTGGTTCCCCTTGTTCTTTATATCCTGCCTTCCGGTTTTCGGGTGGTTTAACAAAATGAGCCGGAGAAGCTTGTAAGTAGAATTGCTTGATAAAATCAATACTGTTCTGATCTACTTCCACTCCTTTATTGGCAGCCGTTTCACGCAAGCTTTTGTAATTCGAGTCGCTAAGATTGAGATCTCCCATCTTCAATTCCAAAGTCCAAAGGAAAGCAAGGATAGATTCCAATTCCCACTTTTTAAGGCGGCGCCCCTGGGCACATTCTACTGCACAAAGCTGAATAGCTTCTCTTAAATTATTTCTAGCGGCATAAACTAAATTTCCATATTTTTTTACATAATCATCATTGTAAAAAGAAGTACGATTCACCGCACCGTAGAGGGAAGTAGCCTGCAAGAAAGGCATATTATTTTTTGCCACATACTCTAAGCGGGCTTGCGGATCAGCTTTACTCAAGTCTGGATCTTCTTTTTTAAAATTATGACAAGAGGTACAAACAAAATGCTTACTCTGTTTTTTTGCTTTTTTACCTTTTTTAGAAAAGCCTTTAAAAATTAAGTCCTTTCCAACCTCTGCATTTACATGCGGAATAGCTGGATCAACAAGATGATTGGGGCTTTGCTCTCCAAAATATTCAAGCACCGACCATACAGGTGTGTTTTCATCAATAGTCAGCTTTTTGACTGGATGATCCATAGAACTAACTAAAAACATTATTCCTAATAGTAACGCAGATGGCAAAAAGAAAATCCTAGCCAAATAAATAAATTTTGCTTTCATAGATGACTATATTTTAAACAACCTCGAAATGGTAAATCCTAACCTAAATTCCCCTTCTGTCCAATCAGATTGAGTATAGGGCAAATAATCTGATTCTATAATCCCGGTTGCATTAGTCAAATTCAATTGAAAAACGTGGCCTCCGGTTTCTATCTCAAACCCAACTCCAATAGGTGGAAAAAAACCACTGTTTTCAGCTGTTCTGAGGTCAGAAAAAACATACGATGCATCCGCAATAAATCCGAGGATCTTCGTAAGCTGGATACGCATCGAACCATTAATATGTACCAGATCATTCTCGTCTCCAAAAAGGACTACGTTTCGGTGAGTATACCCTCCTCCTATTTGTAAAGAAAATCGCTTTCCAAATTTTCGGGCAACCATCAGACTGCCATGATATACCATACGGTGAGAAAATTCTTTGAAGAAATTTATCTCTTCGGGAAGAGATGAGCTTTTCATTGTTGAAAGTGTAAACAAGCCATAAGCAGCAATAGAAACGGGCTTGCTATCATCATCCGTTTGTCCCATCAAACGCCACTTTACAGGCACATTGAGGAGTTGTCTAAGCCGAGTACCTTTAGTACGATGAAGCCCTATCATTAAATTATCTGTGATTCCAAGGTCTAATCCAATAGATATGTCCGTTGCATTTTCTAAACCATATAAAGTTTCCCATCCTCCATCTACATTACCAAATCGATGGGCAATTCGAACGTCAAGATGCCTTTTGGATAGTGTCTCCACTGAGGGAGTATTAATGACTCTTGTGTCCTTGAAAGTATTATACACCCTGGTTTGAGCAAAGCCT
>CBDUIU010000832.1:0-1990 GCA_965367335.1 uncultured Saprospiraceae bacterium | reverse complement strand
ACGGAGGCATTATGAATAATTTCCCCGTAGAGCCCTTGCTGAATTCCTGCGATTTGATTATCGGTAGCCATGCTAATCCAATTAGCCCAATGCCCATGGAAACCTTTACCAGTTCCATGAAGGTAATCCGCCGGGCAACAGAACTGCGCTTTTACGCCGATGCCAAAGCAAAGTTTCCTTACTGTGATTACGTGTTCAAACCTGATGGCCTACGAAAATTCAATATGCTGGATAGTCGCTACATTGATGCCGTTTTTGAATTAGGATATCAGGCTGCGAAAAAAGAAATAGATCAGATCCTGCGTTCCTTAGAAGGGAGCTCAACACGTTTATCATTACCTGTTCAGCCTATCCCCCCTTCTATGGCCGGTTGATTTTTTTTCCTTTTTTTAACTATTCTCTCTCAAGTCTTGTTACTTTACCATCACGTAAAACAAACACAACTTGAGAACCTGCTTTACTTGGATTGTATTATTTCTTTTTCTGCTGCTTGCTACGCTGCTACCCGGACAGGAAAACCATGCTAATTGGAATTGGACGGTGACACCGATCGAGTTGGACGGTACCGGTCGAATGCCTCGTAAAGGTATGTTCGTGGGGCATCATAATGGCGTGGATATTTTGGCGGGCGGAGTTAGAACGGATACTTTTGGTAACCAGCAGTTCTTTCAGGACATTTACATTCACGATAAAAAGTCAACTCATTGGATAAAACAAGCTATCCGCCTACCTTCTCCTGAGTTAGGTTTATCATTGTCTACGAAAGATGGCATTTATTGTATTGGATCGCAAAACAGTCAAATTGTCCTTCTCGCATGGAATCCCGAAACCCAACAATTATCACAAAAAATTATCGATGGATGGGATTGGGAAAAGCCGTTTAATCAACTGGTCTACTTTGAAAAAAAAATCTACCTTTTAAACCAACATTATTTTGCGGACAGTCTCAAATATCCTGTTTTTGATCTTGAATCAAAATCTTACCTTGAAAAAGACAGGATTCCTTACGCTGCCAAAGCAACACTCTGGGGAACGCTCCAAGGAAACGGCTTACATAATTGTGCTTATCATTTTGATTCAAGAGATCAAAGCGTTGGATTTTCAAACTTTTGGGAGTATAATTTATTTTTAAATGAATGGGAATCGGTGCCTGTTCCTTTTAAAAAGAGTAATATTGATCAACATGTTATTAGTTTAGCCATTGGTGCGGCTCATAATTTATTTATTGGTGTCGGCAAAAATGCTAACGAACTTTGGTCTCATTATACCATAAGTAATAGTTGGCATAAAATTGACACCTTACCTGCGCTCCCATTTTCTTTTGGTGCTTTAATTCAAACCAATAAAAATAACATTCGAATTCCTGCTATTGATTTCAATGGAAATTTCGCCCTTCTCCAGGCCATCATTCCTTCTCAACAACAAACCTTCGGCACGCTTAATTATATTATCCTGTTCCTCTATTTTCTGGTGCTTCTCCTTATGGGTGTCTACTTTTCCCGGCGACAAAAAAGCACAGAGGATTATTTCAAAGGCGGCGGACGTATTCCCTGGTGGGCCGCAGGTATCAGTATCTTCGGAACGGCATTGAGTGCGATTAGCTTTATGGCTATTCCGGCAAAAACTTTTGCTACGGATTGGTCCTATCTGTTCAACAACCTCGGTCCACTTTATGTCGCTCCAATCATCGCCTTATTCTTTGTGCCCTTTTTCATCCGCCTGGATTTGAGTACCGCTTATGAATACCTGGAGAAACGCTTCAACCTTGCTACCAGATTGTTAGGAAGTCTGTCTTTTATCATTTATCAGATTGGCCGTATCGGGATCGTATTGTATTTACCAGCTATTGCCTTGAATGTAGTGACGGGTTTGGATATTATATTTTGTATTGCGCTGATGGGGATTCTTTCTGTGATCTATACAATGATGGGTGGGATTGAAGGTGTGATTTGGACGGATGTATTGCAGGTGATTATTTTAATGGGTGGTG
>CBDUIU010000831.1:0-1991 GCA_965367335.1 uncultured Saprospiraceae bacterium | reverse complement strand
TTTAGGAAGAGATATGTACCTGCTTCGTCCGATTGAGATCACTTTTATTGATGGTGGTGCCAGCTTGATTGCTTGTATCATCGCCGGAGCTATTCTCGGAGGATGGCGTAAATACGGTATTGAAAGCAGTGAGTTCTAAGTTATCCGTGAGTTAGTTGCTCATTGTGTTTTACAAAAACAAGGTAATTACTTCCAGAAAGCTGATCGTCAACTGTGCCCAGCCTTCTGCTTCCTGACCATTTCCTGCGGTAGGATTTCGGATGAAAAAGTAATCTAAATTATTTTGTTCCTGCTCCTGTTGCTCAGCGATGGTCCGAAACTCTTGTCGCTTTACCTGCCGGATGGCACTCACCCAGATATTGTGTTTTAGCACTGTTTGCGCAGAAGCAACGTCCGTAAAATTGTAGGTCAATCGGTTTTCAATTTTTAGCGGACTCTTTTCCATTGGGAAGGCTAAGTACTTGTCCTTATTCCGCATGGGATACCAGTCAAAACTAATCGGATAGCCTTCTACCCATTGGCCACTTTGCGGTGGCATCTTCAGGACCCTGGGTAATTCCTTATAATAAGTACTAATAGCCTCGGATGGATTTGGATCGTCATAGGGACGCCGAGCGCCTTCATTTTGATCGGCGTAATAATTGGTTTCCCGATAGTTTACTGTTACAGAGCTTTTTTCAAAATCGATCAGCATCACACTATCCGTTTTATTTACCAGATAAAGTAACATCACACCACCTTCCGACCAAAAATCGTAATATACATCCAGGTGTTCATTGCCGTGAAAACGCATCCGGCTTTCCTCGTCCAGCGCCAGTTGCTCAGACTGTGTATGGAAAACTTGAAAATGCTT
Source organism: uncultured Saprospiraceae bacterium (assembly GCA_965367335.1). Classification (GTDB taxonomy): domain Bacteria; phylum Bacteroidota; class Bacteroidia; order Chitinophagales; family Saprospiraceae; genus CBDUIU01. The sequence goes on along the minus strand of CBDUIU010000831.1, from coordinate 1,138 downwards.
TGCGCAACTATTAAGTCCTAAACATAAGCCTAGCAAGCAAATGAGTTGAGTTATCTTCATCTTTCTTCGCTTTGGATTTAGATTTTGCTTACAAAATGCAGCTTTTTCCAGAATAGACCAATATTTTTCGACCAGAGGTTGGGAAGAGAGGGGTTAAAAAAGACTTAATAAAAAAGTGCAGCCTAATTGCTAGACTACACTTTGAAAGAGATGTTATCCGATTTTTTATTAAAAGTAGTGAAACCCGGATGACTAAACTGCGTGAGGAAACTAAAGTCCTAAGAGAAAATTATTTGGTTGAGATGTATTTGGTGTTATTTGACTGTCACAAATAGTGCGAAATGTATGCCATGGATTGTCCATTCCATTAATTACATGTGCAAATTTTTTAATAAGTTAATTGGACTTAGGTAACCCACCACCTGTTTGGATCAGAAAAATAAAATGCCCTCCTCAATGTAAGCATCCGACCAACTACACCCCATCCTTCCCCTCAGCTTGATACCCGGACACGAGCTGACACAACTCCGACAGCTTAGTAGTCGGCAATTTTTCCAGCGTTACTTTCAACCAATCGTAAGGATTAACGTGGTTGGTTTTGCAAGTCGCAAAAAAACGATATATCATGGCGATGCGTTGGGCAGCATCGTGAGAACCGGCAAACAGATAGTTTTTACGACCTAATGCCAGGGGACGGATCTTGTTCTCAGTTTTATTGTTATCAATTTCCAGCCTGCCGTCATCGAGCACGACGATCAGTTTGGGCCATTGTAACAACAGGTAGTTGATGGCCTTTCCGATGGGCCCTGATAAAGCGACACAAATGAAGAGGATTTGGTTTTAAATTGTTGGCGCCAATATATCAGGGTGTTGTAATTAAACCCGTACTTTTGACTATAAGCTTTGACACTTAATCCACTATTTCGTTGATCGGAAATAATCTGCTCCCAATCAGCCGAACTTCGTCTTGTTTGTCTTTGCATAATATCCTATTTTGATACCCCGCAAAGGTCAATACTATAAAGAGGTAGGAAATATGGGGTTGGTCGGATGGATACGTTATTAATGAATGCTTTAGGTGAAAGTCGTATTCCGAAATATTGATGAAAGGGTTTATTTAGTTAAATCAAAAATCCAT
>CBDUIU010000830.1:0-1999 GCA_965367335.1 uncultured Saprospiraceae bacterium | reverse complement strand
AAATACCCCAGCATGTCCCGTGCTTTAACTGAAGTCCAATCCAAAATCTCTTCAATGCCTCTGAAATAGGTGTCGTGAAATAAGGAACCATCCTGATATAAGATCGCCCCATCGGTAGCCGCATATTGTCCACTGATTTGATGGCTAAAAGTTGGTCCTGCCGGGCTATGGTTTTTATGTGCCAACACAACTCTTGCCTTATAATGATAAGTCGGCAATTTTGCACCGGGACTCATAACCGTAGCATTGAAAACAATACGCTCACTATTTTTCTCCAGCTCCTCTAAGGCTACTGTGAACTCAGTCGGTTGCGTACCATCAAAGACCAGACCTTTGAAAAGTTTGGTATCTTCTACCCGGAAAATTCTAAAATCCGGATAAAGGCGCTCACAACTTTGCGCCATCCAACCTACAGCATTAACTACCGGTAAAACGGCTTTGCCCTGGATAACATGATGCTGTAAAAACTGATTTTGATCCGCTTCCAAATGTCGATGAATACGATACTTTTTCAAACCGTTGTCCGTCACGCTAATTGCTGCTGGTAAAGTCCCGCCAATAATTACCTGAGGCTGGTCCGCGTAGGCAACATTTAATTCATTGACTAACATGGATGGACCTCCATCGGTACTAACTAAACTGACGCCAGCCTCTGCAAATTTCTTTTTCAGCGCTGGGCTGACCATGCCGCTATCCCAGGCACCCCAGTTGATGGCCGTTACCTGTGTATTCGGATGATTGGTTTTGAAAAGATGAGCTGCCGTACTCAGAATTTCATTCGCAATGGCATAATCCGATTGTCCGACATTACCATAGAAACCGGCAACTGAAGAAAACAAGATCAGGTGATCCAGATGATGAATGTCTACACAGCCAAAGAGGGTAAGTAGGCCGTCCAGTTTTACGGAAAGTACATTGTTGAAATCGCTAGGCGTTTTATCCTGGATGTATTTATCTGCCAATCGACCGGCACCGTGCATGATGCCTGTGATCTTACCCAGTTCTTTTTCCGCCTGGCGTACTCCTAAGCGCAGGGTGGACAAGTTGGTTACATCTCCTTTGAGATAAACCGCTTTTGCGCCAGCTGCTTCGATCTGTTGCAGGGTCGATTCAATTTCTTTTTTCGATGTAATTTGACCGTACAATTTTTTTACAACCGGAAGAGAAGCTTTTTCTCCTTTCGCCTTCAAATCCTCCATGATGAGGCGCTTCAGCGAACCCTCTTCGTCAGTCTGATAAGCATAATCGGGAAGCTGGACTGTGTTATCAGAGCGACCAAGCAAAATAAATTTGCATTTAAAAGTTTTAGCCATTTCAACAACACAAGCCGCTGTAACTCCTTTTGCACCACCACTCACCAGAAATACAGAATCAGCTGTAACCCTAGTCTTTATCTGCTGACCTTCAGGCGTCTCAGTAAGGCGAGTACCTAAGGTGGTCCGGCCATGCTGAGTGACTGCTACTTCCTGAATACCAAGATTGGCATCCCAAAGCTCTGCATCAATAGCTTTTGCTTTTTGTCCGGCATTCATTTCCGGTTCAATATCCACATAACGACAATACACAGAAGACCACTCAAGGTTTAAGGATTTCACTAAGCCACTTAAACCACGGCCAATAATAGACGTATTGCCTCTTTTTCCCCAACCCATCTGACCGTCTAACTGCGTAACACAAACAAAGTTTACACGTTCGTTTTTCCCGAGATCATTTAAGCTAGCTTGCAAATATTTAGCTGCAAAAAATGGGATTTGCACCCTAATTTTTTCTGCCGCAAAATGCTCCGCAAACCGACCTGGCTCAAAAACGAACTGAGGGTGTAGATAAACAAAACTCTTGATATTGCCTTTTGCTGTTTGCAATGTAGTTAGGTGCTGAGCAATCCGACTATCGATGTCAGCTTCGTCACCGGCCAATAGGGCAGCAGTAGATAGCAGGGTAACTGGAAAACCATTGTTAGAAAGTGCTTCTTCCAACGTTTTTGCCGTTCCCTGGTCTT
>CBDUIU010000829.1:0-1999 GCA_965367335.1 uncultured Saprospiraceae bacterium | reverse complement strand
TTTTTACAGTTGACAAATGGGGAAGAAAATGGATATTTTAAGTTGATTAAGCAGTAGGGGGATGGGTTGGCCTTCTTTCGTGTAGAGGTTGTGGGTTGTGGGTTGCGCTTGGGGCGTGTAGAAGTTGTTGAGCGTAGCCCCGCCTGGCCAGTCGGACAGGGAAATCCCGAGCTTGCTGAGGGATGAGTTGCGCTTGGGACGTGTAGAAGTTGTTGAGCGTAGCCCCGCCTGGCCAGTCGGACAGGGAAATCCTCCCGGCTATAGATCTGAACATTAAGAAGCTATAGTGTGCTTGCTATTGCTAATTAAATTTTAACCACAATAGATACTGTGTTAAATTCCAACCAATGAAAGGTCAAGCCAACAACTGATAAGCGCCAAAACTTACCAGATAAGCAAACCCCGTCATCACCACCAATTGTAATACGGCCCACATCCAGGACTTGGTCTCCCGGCGGGTGACGGCCAGAGTAGCCATGCATTGCATCGCAAAGACATAAAATAACAATAAAGATACAATCGTTGCAAAAGAATATTCCTGTTGACCAGTTAGTGGATTTTCTGCCAGACGCTGCCGGAGAGAAAACTCATCCGACTCATCTCCCATGCTAAAAATGATCCCCATCGTCCCTACAAATACTTCACGGGCAGCAAAGGAGGAGATCAAGGCGATACCGATTTTCCAGTCATAACCCAGCGGCTGAATCACCGGTTCGATGAACTTACCAAAGTGGCCGGAGTAAGAGGCTTCCAGTTTTTTGGAGGCTACATAAAACTGGGTTGCTTCGGCATCCAGCTCAAGCGCTTTTGCTTCCTGCGTTGCCAGAGCTGCGGCTGTTTCCATTTGCTGACCCGGTCCAAAGTTATTAAGGCCCCAAAGGATAATGGAGATTACAAAGATAATTTTTCCCGCCTCTACGACGAAGGTTTTTGTTTTTTCATAAACGGTCAACCAAACATTTCGCATCACGGGTGGTCGATATACCGGTAGCTCTAAGAGGAGAAAACTTTGTTCCTCCGACTTCAATATTTTTTTCATCACAAAAGCCGATAATAAGGCAACGATTACCCCAATGGCGTACAATCCCATAAAAATCCAGGATTGTAATTTTAGCCCCAGCCAATAGGCATTTGCGGGAACAATCAGTCCAACTAACACGACATACACCGGTATCCGTGCCGAGCAACTAATAAACGGCGTGACAAAGATCGTGATCAATCTTTCTTTCCAGTTGCCGATCGTACGGGTGCTCATGATCGCGGGAATCGCACAAGCGCCCCCCGAGATAAATGCAACAATGCTCCGGCCATTTAAGCCAAAACGACGCATCAGGTTGTCAAACAGATAAACGGCGCGGGACAAGTAGCCCACTTCTTCTAACAAAGCAATTAGAAAAAACAAGATGGCAATTTGGGGAACGAACACCAATATCGCACTGAGGCCAGCCAAGACACCATTGGTCAGCAAATCGCTAAACCAGTTGTCTCCTATGACAGTAGTCACCCAGCCATTCAAAGTCCCAAAACCCGCTTCGATCCAGTCCATCGGATAGCTGGCCCAGGTAAAAATGGCATTAAAGACTAACATCATAATCCCGAAAAACAACAGAGGGCCGACAATCGGGTGGGTCACCCAGGTATCAATCTTAAGGCTAAGGTCTGTAGATCGGGAAGTATCCGATTTGCGCATTACCTGCCGAACGATTGGGGTGAAATGATCAAAGCGCTGCATGGTCTCCCGTACCTCTGATTCTAATGTAACAAACTGATGCTGTTCTGTTAATTCTGCAATTCTAGCTTTTTCGCTGGCTTGTAAAAAAGGTAGGCGTAGATAATGATGGGCCCAAAGTAGCGCCTGATAATCCGATGTAAAAATAAATTGATCATTCAAGGCATCCACCAAATACCTTTCCTTATCCGAAAAATGATATGAAATTTTTACCGGAGGTTTATCCATGAGCAGAAAATCTGCCAGCGTCTTTTTTAACAGATCAATCCC
>CBDUIU010000828.1:0-2027 GCA_965367335.1 uncultured Saprospiraceae bacterium | reverse complement strand
GATTACTGCCGCTGGACGCACAGGATACGTCATACTTGGCAGCATCAGCGAGGATCTCTAGTTTTTCCCGTACCCGTTCATTCATTACAGTAATAAGTTGATGAACGAGCAAAAATAGCTAAAATATATCAATTAAACAACTTTTTGTATTTTTTCTTAAAAAAATAACACAAAAAGTTAATTCGAAATTTGTGGTTATTAAAGCAATGTTTTTGTTAATTCAATAAACCTTACTTTACCTTATAAACTAGTCTTATTCTTTCTAGCGTTATTAAATCTTTAATTATTATTTGAAAACATTATCATGATTAGATATTTTTATACTTTTTTATTGTTATTTATTTTCAATAGCAGTATACTTTGGGCTCAATCTCAACTTGGTTTCGGATTGGCCTACGGCAGCGAGATTGAAGAGGGTGGGATTACCTTAAAAGGCAATTTCGCCGTATCGGGAAAAGTCAGCCTCTCCCCCAGTCTTACCTATTACTTTGTTGATGGAAATCGGCGGTTCTCCACCCTTAATGGAAATTTTCACTGGAATTTTAAAGTCGGAAATAACTTAGTACTCTATCCGTTACTTGGTGCCCAATTCAGTTTTTATCGGCGAAAAAAAGATGTTGATACAGATACGGATCTCGGCATTAACCTTGGTGGTGGCGGTATCACTTCAATCACTGAAAACATGTTATTATATTTTGAATTAAAAGGTGCCTTGTCAGATAATCCGGGAGATCAGACGGTATTGGGAGTGGGTCTTTTATTTGGCTTGTAACCAATAGCCCCTTCGTCTTCCCACATTATCTGTATCTTTACCAACAAATAGTATTTCCAGGTAATGAACACCCGCATTCTTCTCCTCACGCCTCCTTTCACACAACTGAATACCCCCTATCCGGCCACAGCCTACCTTAAAGGTTTTCTCAACACCCTAGATATCGTCAGTTACCAAGCTGACTTAGGAATCGAAGTAATCTTACGACTATTTTCAGAAAAAGGATTAACAAAAATTTTTGCACAAGCGGAAGCATCCGACTTGCCTTTGAGTGAAAATGCCGAACGTATCCTGGCCTTGAAAGACGACTATCTGGCAACCATCTCCTCAGTTATTTCTTTTCTGCAGCATAAAAACTCTACTCTGGCGCATAGTATCGTAGACCGTCAGTTTTTACCGGAAGCCGGTCGATTTGCGGAGGTGGAAGACCTGGACTGGGCTTTTGGAACCATGGGCATACAAGATCGAGCCAAGCATTTGGCCACCTTATACCTGGAAGACTTAGGCGACCTGATTACAGAGGTGATCGATCCTTTTTTTGGTTTTAGTCGCTATGCAGAGCGCCTGGGAAGAGCAGCAAGTCAATTTGATGAACTAGAGTTGGCTATAAAGGGAGAGAACAGTTTAGTCAGTATCATTTTATTAGAATTATTAGAAGAAAAAATGCGGGCTTTTCAACCTACTGCGGTGGGACTATCCGTGCCCTTTCCAGGAAATTTATTTGCTGCGTTTAAGATTGGGCAATATTTAAAAACCCATTACCCGGAGGTGAAAGTCATCATGGGTGGTGGTTTTGCAAATACGGAATTACGGAGTTTAGGGGATGAAAACGTCTTTCAATACTTAGATTTTGTCTGTATGGATGACGGTGAAGCGCCATTACAATTCTTGCTGGAATACCTGGAGAATAAACGGGACATCACCCAACTCAAACGCGTTTTCCATTTACAGCATGGTGTAGTGCACTTTGCCAATGGCAGTCAGGAACTGGATGTTCCTCAGCGAGAAACCGGCACGCCTGACTACGGCGACTTATTGTTAGACCAATACCTTTCTGTGATTGAAGTAGCAAATCCGATGCATCGCCTTTGGAGCGACGGCCGTTGGAATAAACTCACTTTGGCACATGGCTGTTACTGGGGGAAATGTTCCTTCTGTGATGTGACCTTAGACTATATTCAACGCTACGAACCACTTAATGCAGCTATGCTTTGTGACCGCATCGAAACCATTATCAAACAAACCGGAGTTAATG
>CBDUIU010000827.1:0-2038 GCA_965367335.1 uncultured Saprospiraceae bacterium | reverse complement strand
AGCGAAATCACCTTGTTAGAAAACTGGCGGTCGCTCCAAAGTTTAGATTTTCCGCAGGATCAATGTATCCATGATTTATTTTTGGCAGCGGTAAAAAAATATCCAAACCGCCCAGCTGTTGCAGATGGTAATAGCCGGCTTAACTATCAACAGCTCAACCACGCTGCTAACCAGGTAGCCCAATTGCTTTTACAATCCGGTGCCCAGCCAGGAGATTTTATCGGTATTTATCTTCAGCGTTCAGTCGATCTGTTAGTAGCACTATTAGCTACCTTGAAAGTAGGTGGAATTTATGTCCCATTGGACCCGGCCAATCCTCTCGCCAGGCTCCAAGTAATCCTCGACGATGCCGAGGCCCGATTCCTCCTCACCCACCGGGGCATGACGCTCCATGAGTTTAGCGGTAAAACCATTCAACTGGAAAGTGCTCGCTCACTCAAAAACGTTGATGAAACCCTTTTCCCAAAAATAAATCCTCAACAATTTGCCTACGTAAATTACACTTCCGGGTCCAGCGGCAAACCCAAGGGAGCATTATTTACGCATTACCAGGTTATTGACCACCACTATGCGATCATTGATGCTTTGAAATTAGGCGAGGAAGCAATAATTTTCAACGTTGCATCTATTGCTTTTGATCCTTCCGTACAAGATTTCTTTATGCCGCTTTTCCTCGGCGGGCGGGTTTATATTTCTCCCGAAGAAGAAAAGACGGATGGCTTCAGACTGAAGGCCGCTTTGGAAAAAGAGCGACCAACCCTGATGCAAGCGACCCCTTCAACCTGGCGTATGTTGCTTTCTGCCGGCTGGCAGGGCGACCAACACCTTTGCATCCTTTCCGGAGGCGAAGGACTTAACAAAGAACTTTCTAATCAGTTAATTTCCCGTAGTCGATCACTTTATAATATTTACGGCCCTACGGAAACCACGATCTGGTCGACCCTGAAAAAACTGGAAGGTGACCGCTTAGCCACGCAAGCAGAAAGTGGTTATGAACCTATTGGGAAGCCGCTCCGCAATGTTCAGATCTTCCTGCTGGATGAACAACAACAAGAAGTTCCAATCGGTGTGTCCGGCGAGATTTACATTGGAGGCATCGGTGTTGCCAGAGAAGGCTATTTTAAAAGGCCGGTATTGACACAGGAGAAATTCATTGATCATGCCGGCTCGAAGCTTTACCGTACCGGTGACCTTGGCCGTTACCTGACGAATGGTGATCTGGAATACTTACAACGCGCTGACCGGCAGGTTAAGATCCGGGGCTTCCGGATTGAACTGGGAGAGATCGAAGCAGCAATGGCTCAACATCCGGACATACAGGAGAATGTGGTGATGATCCGGGAGGATGAACCGGGATCAGCCCGGCTAGTCGTTTATTTTATTCCTAAAAAAGGAAAAAGTATTTCCAGGGATGAGTTAAAAACTTTTTTACAACAAAAGCTACCCGCGTTTATGTTACCGGGCGTCTATGTCGCGATGGAGTCCTTTCCTTTGACAGCCACTTTGAAAATTGATCGCAATCGACTGCCTACGCCTACCACCGACGAACAAGATTGGCAGCGGCCATTCGTAGCTCCGTCGACCGCTTCCGAACAGTTACTCAGTGAGATCTGGCAAGACCTGCTGGGGATTAACCGCATCAGCATCGATGATAACTTTTTTGACCTCGGTGGCCACTCGCTGATTGCCGTGAAGATGATGGCACAAGTAGCAGAAGCGAGTGAGAAAAAATTGCCATTGGCCTGTTTACTGGAAAATGCAACTATCCGTCAGCTAGCACAACAGCTGGACAAAGACCAGCAAACGTTAACGGAAAACATCAGGTCGCTGATTCCGATCCGGAAGACAGGTCGTCGCGCGCCACTTTATCTGGTACACGGTGCCGGGCTCCACGTTTTGATGTATGAGACGCTCGCCCGGCACATGGATGAGGAGCAGCCCATTTACGCTTTACAAGCCCGCGGCCTGTACGGTGAGGCCAAGCCACTTGACCGTATAGAGGACATGGCCGCTCATTATATAGAAGAAATATTGGCAC
>CBDUIU010000826.1:0-2051 GCA_965367335.1 uncultured Saprospiraceae bacterium | reverse complement strand
AGTCCGGGCGTGCATAGATTTCCGGTAGGACGTTCGTCGGTGCCGTTTCCGCCTAGAAACTGTGCTTCCAGACTGACCGGAAAGCTTTGGTCGAGCCCCATCGATTCCGGAGCCTGACAATGGAACATGACACCGCTGTTCTTGAAAGCCCATCCTTGTCCACCCGGGACCTGTTCTCCAATGAAGCGATATTGTAATTTGAGGTGATAATTGCTAAAGGGATGTCTATAAAAAAGATGACCATATTTTTGGCCAAATTCTTCGTACTGATCATAATTGACCTGAATAACACCATCCGCTACGCGAAAGGTATTTTTATAGTTTTCACCCAGGGGAAAACCCTTGATTTTTGGCGTCCATCCGTCCAAATCTTGGCCATTAAAGAGAGGCTGCCAGTGCTCTTTTTTGTTTTGGTTGTTTGTGTCTACATTGTTGGTAGGAGAGGAGCAGGAAAGACACAGTAGCAATAGCAGTATTAAGTGAGGTTTCATAAAGTATAAAAGTTTATGATTGCAGGTTAGCCACTTCCTTAGGTAGTACACCAAAGGTTTCCTTAAAGCATTTGGCAAAGTAAGAACTATCTTTAAATCCAACTGCAAAGGCAACCTGAGAAACATTTCCCTGGCCGCTTGTTAATAATTCCCGTCCTTTCTCCAGTCTTATTTTTCGTAAAAAAAGTGTTGGCGTTAATCCGGTCAACGCTTTTAATTTGCGGTGCAACTGGCTGCGACTCATGTGAACAGCCATACTCATTTCCTCTACGTTTAATGTTTCATCATCGATCCGTTCCTGAATGTGATCAATCAATTTTTGTAGGAAAGCTTCATCTTTGGTAGCTAGCTTTGGCTTAGAGGTCTTCGGTTGTAAGCTACCAGCTTGTACATATTTTTCTTGGAGTAAGCGACGTTGTTCGATCAGGTTATTGATGCGCAACTGTAGCTCCTGACCATCAAAAGGTTTGGTCAGATAATCATCTGCTTGTAGTTCTAATCCGGCCAATTTATCTTCTCGGGTAGATTTTGCGGTTAATAAAATAATGGGCACGTGGGAAGTACGTTCATCATTTTTTAAGCTTTTACAAATTTCATAGCCATCTTTGCCCGGCATCATAATATCACTAATTATGAGGTCAGGTATTTTTTCTAATGCTATCTTCTCACCTTCCAAGCCATTATCCGCTTCGAGGACTTTAAAGTTTCTAGCTAATTGTTCGGCCAGGTAGTTCCGCAAGTCTTGATTGTCTTCTATTAATAAAATAAGCGGAAGTTCTTTAACCGATGTTTGCAAACTTGAAGAAGGTGTTTTTGTCGCCGATGGATCATGAATCATTTCACCTACCAGGTTTTTAGGTTGATGGGTTTCCGGGAGCGAAAAGGTCATGACGGGGATCTGTTTGATCTCATGAGGCGAAAGGTGGGCATGGCCAAGGGGCAATCGAAGGATAATACTAGTGCCTTGTCCAACGGTACTTTTAGCAAATAGCTGCCCGTGATGAAGTTCTGCCAATTCTTTTGCCAGGGATAAACCAATCCCCGTGCCTTCATAAGGGCGAGTAGTTGAATCGTCAACCTGAAAGAAACGATCAAAAATACGTGGGAGTTTTTCTGAAGGAATGCCTACTCCGGTATCTTTAATCACAATCTCCGCTTCCTTAGGTCTTTGTGTCAATTGAAGCGTAACCGAACCACCGGCAGGGGTGAATTTTAATGCATTGCTGATTAAATTATAAACAATTTTTTCCAGCTTATCTTCATCATAATATAATACCAGGTCAGGGGCAGTACTCTCCAGTTTTAATTTAATACCACTGCTTTTAGCTTCTGTGCTAAATGCAACAAGTATTTTGTTTAAAAAAGGTTCAATTTTTCCCGGCCTAGCCTCTAAATTCAACATGCTGGCTTCTAATTTTTCCATGTCCAACATTTGATTCACTAAGCGTTGGATACGTTGCGCGTGAAGGTTGGCAGTTTGTAAGAGTTTTGTTTGATCTTTTCTGGGTTTGTTCTTTATCAGCTGGGTCAAAGGATCAATCACTAAACTGAGCGGGGTGC
>CBDUIU010000825.1:0-2051 GCA_965367335.1 uncultured Saprospiraceae bacterium | reverse complement strand
TGTGATAGGAGCGGTATTCCATATTGGCGAAGGGGGGAAGATAGACCAAAAATGGGTGGATGAAATTTGTGAATAAAAAAGGGTTGACTGAAATTTGCCGAACGATAATAATGCTCAGCTAAGGAACAGCAACCATTGCTTCCATTCATTTGTTCTAGTCTTATTCATAACCTAACGAACAAATGAAAGTCCTCAACATCCATTCCCGTGTGATTTCCCAGCCGAAAGCCAAAGTAGCAGAGCTGCTAGCTACCTTAGCCTCCAAAGATGATCAGATCTGGCCAAATGAGAAATGGCCGGCCATGCGAATTAGCGGCGGTTTGAAAGAAGGAGCAGCAGGTGGACATGGTCCCATTCGCTATACCATTCAGCAGTACCTTCCCGGTGAGTTGATCCGCTTTAAGTTTTCCCAGCCCAAAGGTTATCATGGAATCCATCAACTGGAAATCATCGCTCAAGATGCCACAAATACGCAGCTCAGACATGTTATAGATATGGAAGCCAGCGGGGTGGGGGTGTTAACTTGGGTTTTGGCCATTCGATGGTTGCACGATGCACTCATTGAGGATGCCTTCGATAAAGTAGAGAATCATTTTTCCCAAATGGAAAAGACAACAGCATGGACAAGCTGGGTGAAGTTTTTGCGATGGCTCTTGAAATAGAATCTTTACCGCTAAATAAGCGTAGATAGCATTGGACTTTACCTTTACTTATACCGTCATCTCATTGCATGAAAAAATTAGACATCCAACTGCTTGAACTGTCAAAGGAAATTTCCCGTAAACAGAAAATCCGTATCCATCTTAAACACTTATATGAGGTGATTGAGAAGCGTAGGGTCACTGTGGAAAAAATTTACGCAAGCATGGATATGCTACAGGAGGACATTAACCACCTGGAACAACTTAATCTGCACTCCATTTTTCTTTTTATCCTGGGTAATAAAAAAGAACAACTGGAAAAAAAGCGTCAGGATAATTTACAGCTCTATTTACGGTTGCAAGCATTAAAGGATAATTTGATCACCTTGAATGATGAAAAGGAGGTGTTAGAGCGCACCTATAGCAGCTTGCATAATATTGATCAGGAGTTTGAACAATTGCTGGCTAAAAAAGAACAACTGCTAAAAGAGGCAGGCCAATACCCGGAGGCGCTTAATATTCACCTCCAACGTATCGCGGGTTTTACCGTGAAAGCTAAAGAAATAGAAGTGGTGATCAAAAAAGGGTTTACTGCGAAAAAACACTTGCACAAAGTAGTTTTGGGTTTGGAGAAAATTGACCAGTGGGGAAGCGAAGAGCGACAAGCTAAAGCCAATAAGCAAATAGAACGGATCAACCGGCACATCTATGTGGCCAATAATTACCTGCAAAAATACGAAGATGAACTATTTGAAATCTCCGATCATTTTGATTTGGATTATAAAAGAGAAGTAGAATCCCTGGAACACTTTCTGGACCAATTTATCGATAGTCTGATCACCGACTGGATCGTCCGCAACCAGATCGACCATTCCTTAAACCTGGTACTAAATATCATGGATAAGATCACCCGGATCAATAGTATGTTCGAACGGGAAAGAGAAGAGGTGACCGCCTACATTGACGAGGAGGAACGCCTGAAAGCCGAGACCCTGATTAAATTGATCAAAAAAGGTAAATAGATTTGGCCTGGTTGTTTTATTCCTTCATTACATTCACTGCTAACACTATAGGTACGATTTTTCCCTGACTACGGGAACTCACCTCAAAATGCATTTCCTCCGGATGGTACTGAATGTCAGCTGACGGAACCATATGCTCGCCCAGCACCCGGTGAAGCTCTTCCAACAATGTAACTTTATTACTGGAAAGTGCATTGCAAAGCAATTTAATATACTTGGGTTTTATTTTTTTCGTCGAAAACAGTACCACCAAATGGTCTGTTCCCGGACGGGTCAGCTGTAAGGCCTTAGTAGCAGCAGGTATGCTCAAGGTAGAGCCGCTACTCAAGAGCAATGGTGACTCTTCCGTTCCTTCAACCTGGATATTGTATTTTCTGGAATGAGGAAA
>CBDUIU010000824.1:0-2052 GCA_965367335.1 uncultured Saprospiraceae bacterium | reverse complement strand
TAATAAGTAGTTCGAAAATGAAAAGAAGCAGCCCGGAGGGTAAGGCTGCTTCTTCAACATACGTTAAACTATGTGGAGCAATAATACTAGAAAGCTTTAAAAAATGATATTTGGGATAAAGAAAGATATTAAGTAACTAAAAGTGCCTTTGAGAGCACCCTATTTTCCATCGTCAATATCTTCTTCTTCCCTTTCGGTCATTTTACCGTTTGCATCGAAGGTGAGGGTCACGGTTTTTTTAATGGTTTCAAAGCTAACGTAGTAGTACATTTTGCCGGGTCTTTGGATCTGAACCAAATTGATGAAGTACTCTGGCTTGCCGTATTCGGCTACGATCATTTTCGTTGCGGCCGTTGGTAGGTCATCTAGTTCAATAGTTTTAGAGGTTTGGATCCAATCACCATTTGATTTGAAATTGGCTTCCAGGTTGTAGCTGTCTTCGGCAAAACTGACGGCATACTCATCCTCATCAGCAAACCAGTCCATTTCTTCCGCATTCGGAAACATATCGCCAAAGGTAGCTAAAACGGCTTGCGGAATTTCATCGTCCTGGGCCTGGATGGAGAATGTTGGCAGCAAGAATAATCCGATTATCCACAGGCTGCGAGAAAGGTGTTTGATCATATTTTTTTTGCGGTTAATGATTACAAATAGGGGGACAATTTATTGGCAACACAAATTTGTCCCCCTACTTAAATTAAAAAATTAGTTTCCCGGATTTCTCCTGGATAAATTGCAATTCCATGACGGACTTATAATCAGTCTGATGAAATAAAAACCGGTTGAGTTCGTCACTCGTTTTTTTGTTCATCAGGCTCATCAAGGGCTGATCCAGCTTATAAAGTTCTTTTAACGCGGATTGTACCTTGATATCCCATTCCTTGAAATAGGCTAACATATCCGTTCCGCTTACTTTTAAGCGACACCCGGGTTGATTACAATTGAGTTCCATTTCTCCTTCAATATTAAAGAGGCCATATTCATCAGTGATTTCTTCACCAGGCTGAATATCCCGGATGGCGATCTCAAAGCCATAACCGGTGCTCATCGTATTGCAATTACAACAATGGTTCACATATTTACCAAAGTCCCAACTTAGGATGCGTACACCCCGCTCATCGCGGTAACTATACTTTTCAATCGCCTCCTTCATCATGGTCGAATAGCGATCGAACAAATCCGGCTGGATTTCAACCTCCAGGGGATCCTTCATATAAGTGATCGTTCCTTTTGGGATAAAATCGTTTGCAAAAACGCCATAGCCAATTTCCTCATTAATAAAGCGGAGGCTGGTGGCTGGGTGGATCATAATAAATCTAGTTTAAATGGTTAATTACCTTTAATTCAGATACAAGTATGAGGAGACTTTCTGAAGAAATTTTGAATTTTCATTTTGTGAAATGTTAAATAATAAAAAAGAATATAATAGGCTGAATGACAGTTTGTTGTAAATTGATAGGTGGTGAGGTTTTGCAAGGAATAGACGCTCCATTACCGATGATTTTAATCACCTTGCACCGCTGTGTAGGCGTGGTCATTGAGAATATTGTGACCAATAGGAAATAAGGCGTCTTCTGATTAACTAAAAAAAAATAAATCATGTCAGAAGTTATGCAAAAAGAGAAGGGACATTTACAACGCAATTGGGTATTTTATCTGATTATTGTCACGATCCTATGTTTATCCGGATTCCTTTGTCTCAATAAAAGTTATGCATTAAAAAGCAAGCTAAAGCATTTGATAGCGAGAAAGTAATGATCTTAGACCAGGCTCAGGAAGCGGTCCAAACCAATTCACGTAAGCATTTGGAATTAATGATGAGGACCTTTGTCTGGGCAGTCCGGGGAGAGATGACCAGAGGTAATCAGGAGCAAGTGGACCAGTACTTTCAGCAGTTAGTCAAAACGGATAGGGTACAGGAAATTACCTTGTTAGACAAAACGGGGACTATCCTCATCTCTACCAATAAGAAAAAGGAAGGGAGTCAATTCGTAGCTGATTATGTCAATAAGATCATGGAAGCTGAAGAGGTCATTATCATCGACCAAACGG
>CBDUIU010000823.1:0-2067 GCA_965367335.1 uncultured Saprospiraceae bacterium | reverse complement strand
ATTACTAACGATCTTGCCGGTACTTTGGTTTACTTTCTGGTAGGTTGGCGGTTCCAATCCTTCTTTTATTGACTGATGCGGATAAAAATGCCGTTTTACTGGATGATCATCAGCAGATAGGTTAAATAATTGCCCCCATACCTGTTGTTGTATGATGGAGCTAATGATAGCAATACAATCTTGTCTGTGAATCATATTAACCGGAAAATCACCTTCGGTTAAGTCTTGTTTTCCGGCAAACCATTTCCCGGGCCTTCTTTGTCCCCCAACCAAACCCGCGGGTCGAAGTATAGTCAGGCGACTGGCTACCCTCGCTCGTAAAGTTTGCTCTGCTTTTAACAATGCTTTTCCGGAATTGGTAGCTGGCTTTGGTTCATCCTTTTCAGTGACAAGGCCCGTCGCCTTACCGTAAACGCTACTGGAGCTGATAAATAAATAGTTAGGGGAACCAAATTTTTCACCTGCTACTAAAATCTGTTGAATCTGTCGGGGGAAACGTTGCTCTACGTCCGGATGCTTTCGACCCGGCGGAATATTGATAAGGAGAATATCAGTTTGGAAAAAATCTGGGATATTATTACCCTCCAGCCGCTGGTCTACTTTTAAGAGATAAGGGGTCATTCCCTGTTTGGCCAGCCGATCTAATTTCTCAGGGCTGGTGGTGGCACCTTTTACCTTAAAGCCTTTCCTCGCTAAGCTAGCCCCCAAGGGTTCACCTAGCCAACCTGCTCCAAGTATGGATATGGTAGATATTTTACTCATTTTCTACTAATTGGTTTGTCCGCTAAGAAGTCCTCTTATGAAACCCTCGTTTATTCTCATTTGTTCTTTTGCGCCAGGAACAATAAAAAAAATCCCGTCTCGGTCGAGCCAAAACGGGATTTTTGATAGATCAATATGAGAAGATAAATTTATCGTTTGCTTAAACGTTGAGTTGCTAGTAATTTGCCACGCGAATTAAAAAAGCGAACCAGGTACATTCCATTGCGTAAATCAGAGATGCGGTATTTACCATCTTGTTCTACATTGAATTGGCGAATCAATCTACCAACAACATTGTAGATAATAATTTCCTCCACATCATCATCATTTGAAACGCTGATATAATCAGTAGCAGGATTCGGAAAAATGTGTAAACGCACGTCAGCCGTCTTTTCAGCTAATTGTTTTCCTCCACGGTAAGATACCTGTGCTGATATGCTGAGGGAAAATAATGTGACGATAAATACAAAGAGTAAGCGTTGCTTCATATAAACGATTTATGGCATTCTTGCTAATGATTCTAAAATAGGATATTCTCTTGGCAATCGCAAGCTAATTCCAGGTCTTTTAATAGTTTTTTAACTAAAATTAGGCAATATTGTTCGCAAGCAGTTAATTTGACTTGCGAATACATAGAAATTTTATGCAATTATTAGGTAGTTTGTTTATATCCTTCTCATTTTTTGTGACAGTGATTTTATAACTGTTCCTTAAAATAAGCTATGAAATCCTTCACAAACATGGAGCCAACATCGCCCTCTCCTTGTTTCCGAATCGAGAGTGTACCTGCCTCTAACTCTTTTTCCCCGACAATTAACATATAAGGAACTTTATTCATTTCCGTCTCCCGGATCTTTTTACCAATAGTTTCACCACGATCATCCACATACCCTCGTATGTCATGTAAAGCGAGTTGATCTTTTACTTGATTGGAGTATTCCACAAAACGTTCTCCAATAGGAAGAATGGCGAACTGTTCTGGCGTTAACCAAAGGGGGAAACGACCAGCACAATGTTCAAGCAATACCCCGATAAATCGTTCCATTGAACCAAAAGGAGCCCGATGGATCATCACTGGTCGATGACTCTGGTTGTCAGATCCAATATATTCCAACTCGAAGCGCTCAGGTAAATTATAATCGACCTGAATCGTACCTAGTTGCCATTGACGTCCTAATGCATCTTTCACCATAAAGTCTAGCTTAGGGCCATAGAAGGCCGCTTCGCCCAACTCAGTGACAGTTTTCAGACCGACTTCTTCTGTGGCTTCAATAATAGCACGCTCTGCTTTTATCCAATTTTCGT
>CBDUIU010000822.1:0-2076 GCA_965367335.1 uncultured Saprospiraceae bacterium | reverse complement strand
TTATTTTTAAAAAAATTGAAAATAATTAAGTGTAAGAAGAGCTTAAGCCACTCGGGTTTTAGCGAAGAACAATAGTAAAAGGGTATCGCGCAGAACTCCCGTATTGCCCTTGTTAGGTATATTTCATGATGCTCATACCGGCATTATGATTACCTTGGTTTTTAATCTTAAGGTCTCATTTTAAAGAAATTAAAGCTTATACCGAAAAAACCTATCTTTGCAGCGGACACCAGGTTTGTGCAGTGTTGCCTGAAGCAACTGTGCAAATCTCCTAACAGACACCACATGATTACCACTGCTATCTATGACTCTATTGTTGCGGCCAAACAAAAGGGCCGAAAGAAATTCGTCGTCCTCATCGATCCGGATAAGGTTCGACTGGATAATATGCAACGGGTGTTGGAGCTGGCAGGAGAAGTTGGCGTCGATTACTTTTTTATCGGCGGGAGTTTGGTGGTAAATAATATGCTGGACCACTGCCTGGAGTCCATCAAAGAAAAGTGTGATATCCCGATCATTTTATTTCCCGGAAACTCTTTTCAGCTCAGCTACCGAGCGGATGCTATCCTCTTTCTCTCCCTCATTTCCGGAAGGAATGCTGATCTACTGATTGGAAATCACGTGATCACCGCCCCTTACCTCAAAGTATCTCCACTCGAGATTATCCCTACGGGCTATATGCTGGTCGACGGGGGCGTGCCAACGACCGTATCTTACATCAGCAATACCCAGCCTATCCCTGCTAATAAAGATGACGTTGCGCTTTGTACGGCCCTTGCCGGTGAAATGCTGGGCCTTAAACTAATGTATATGGATGCTGGTAGCGGTGCCCGTAACCCAATTCCTACTTCTATGATTGAAGCCGTTAGCTCTGCTACTCAGGTGCCATTGATCGTGGGTGGGGGAATCCGTACTCCGGAAAAAGCATTGGAGAATGTTCGGGCTGGAGCTGATGTTATTGTAGTCGGCAACGCTATCGAAAAGGACCCCGAGCTCATCCGTGAAATGGCGGAGGCCATACATTCGGTGAATC
Organism: uncultured Saprospiraceae bacterium; assembly: GCA_965367335.1. Classification (GTDB taxonomy): domain Bacteria; phylum Bacteroidota; class Bacteroidia; order Chitinophagales; family Saprospiraceae; genus CBDUIU01. The sequence continues at coordinate 1,043 of CBDUIU010000822.1, read as the reverse complement.
GGGAGAAGATATCAACCCTCTAATTCTGGCCGTCTTTACTTTCCACCTTTTTTTTGAGTGTCTTAGGAGGAGTCGTGATTTTCTGGCTTTTCAACTGCTTTGCAACAGTTATTTGTTGAATTGAATCTAAGCGGTTGTGCCTTGCTATTTCACGTTCGTCAAGGATATCGGTATCCGAAACTGCGGTATTATTACGAACTGCGCAGGATAGGAAAATAAAAGAAAAAATAACTAATAATTTGTAAGTATTCATACTGTTTAAACTTTCGAAACGCTTCCAGTATTGCTATAATTAAAAAAAGAGAAGCCATTTGGCTCCTCTTCTTTTAATATGGATGATTCAATTAATAAATTACGAACTGTTTTGTTTCGTTATAATCTTTGGAAGCTATTTTAACAAAATAAGTTCCTGATTCCACGTCCAGATTTATCGGTAATTTTAGATCATTGCTTATATTGGTGAGCACTTTTTCCATAACTACTTTTCCGGTGATGTCTACTATTTTTACTGTTAGTTCTTTAGCAGTAACGCCATTAAAATTAAGGCTGAAATCACCTTTTGTGGGGTTAGGGAAAATATCAATATGCTGTAACTTACTACCGTTATTGCCAATTGAAGTAGTCATGATGGAAACACAATCAGAAGTGTCCCGACAGTCATTTGCACTAATGATAACGGCATAACTTCCACTTGCCGTGGCAACGTAAGACTGCGATGTGGCTCCAGCAATAGGACTGTTAGCATTATCACAATCAATCCATTGATAAGATGATGCCCCGGCTAAATCAGCTGTGAGGGTGTCTCCGGATGTTGTCACCAGGGTATTGACGGTATTAACCGTTAGATTGATGGTAATGATGCTGTCACATCCAGCGGAATTAGTGATCGTATCCAGGACTGTTCCGGAAGCAGTGTACATAGCTCCGCTGGGCGCAGTGTAGCGATCACAAACTATTTCAGAAATGGTAGCACTCGTTGGAGCACAAGCACGTTTTCCTCCAAAATTAGCCCTTAATATGTAAGAAACATTAAAGCCGAATTC
>CBDUIU010000821.1:0-2079 GCA_965367335.1 uncultured Saprospiraceae bacterium | reverse complement strand
TAGTGAACAGTGGTCAGTAGTTAGTGGTCAGTTGATGGTTTGCCTGAAACCAACAGACCACTGACAACAGACCACTGACAACAGACCACTGACCACTGACCACTTTTAACATCAAATCCCTCACAATATGTTAACAAGACGAGAAGCCATCAAAAATACTGCAGCGGGCATTGGCGCGTTGAGCCTCGGGCTGGCTGCCTGTAATGCCGCTGATGGGAAACCTACTAATCCAGAAATGCAAAAAGAAGAATCTGCTATGTCTATGGCCAAGTATCAGCACTCCGTTTGTAAGTGGTGCTATCGGGATATTCCGATGGAGGAATTCTGTGAGAAAATTCAGGATATCGGTATTAAATCGGTAGAGATCATTGGCCCTAAGGATTGGGAGATCGCTGCCAAGTACGGGATGACCTGTGCCATGGGGACGGATACTTTTATCAGACTTCCTGATTGTCTGAACGATCCTAAAAACCACGCTGAACTGCTGGAAGGCTATACCCGACTGATTGATCAAGCCGTAGAAATGGGTATTCCAAACCTCATCTGCTTTTCGGGTAACCGGAACGGACTGGATGACGAGACCGGGCTGGAAAATTGCGCCGTAGGCTTGGACCCAATCGTAAAGATTGCAGAAAAGAAAGGAGTCAATATCGTCATGGAACTCCTGAATAGTAAGGTCAACCATCCGGATTATCAGTGCGATAAAACCCCCTGGGGCGTCAAACTGGTGGATAAGGTAGCTTCACCTAATTTCAAGTTGTTGTATGATATTTACCACATGCAAATTATGGAAGGGGATGTAATTGCTACCATCAAAAAGTACAAAGATTACATTGCGCATTATCATACCGGCGGAGTACCTGGCCGCAATGAGATCGACGAGACGCAGGAGCTATATTATCCGGCTATTATGAAAGCCATTGCGGAAATAGGGTATGAGGGCTTTGTGGGTCAGGAATTCGTTCCAACCTGGGATGATCCGATCGCTGCCTTGCGTCATGGTGTGGAGACGTGTACGGTGTAGCGTAGGGGCCGGAAAAGAATTACATGCCGATTTGATGCGGCTCTTTTACCGCCATTCGTCGTTACTCAAAGCCTTCTGTAGCTTGGCAGGCTGACCGGGAATGCACCGAATCTGGTAAATTTATCGAATTTGCCAGATTTTGCTGGCTTATCCCGAATTTTGACCTAGGTCAAAATTCGGGATGCTTGTTTTTTGGAGGCTGGTGGAAGTGTTGAAGCAACGTTACGCTAGACGATCGGCCGGAGCGCATGTGTAGCAGTTTGTTCGCTGCCGTGCATATTTTATGATGCCTTATTCAATAAACCTATTAAACTAAGGGTATTTATCGTCTTGGACATTTCCTTCAACAATTCATTCTTATTTTCAATGTGAAGCCAGATGACAGGATCAATTTTGAAAATTTGACCCAGTTTTATGGCCAGGTCACTACTCCTTCTTTTTCTGACTTGCAAATGCTTCTACTCCCACTGAATTTTTGGTTTTTAACTACAGTTTAGATAAACCCAAGAGTTATTTTCCAAACAAGATTGGAAAAACTTAGTGAACGGTTCTAGATCTTGATAAAGAGTGTGTATAATTCCACCTTAAAATTGTCGGCTGCACCCATTATTTCTGACTCTCTTTACTTTTAAAGTCCGTGATGGTCTTTCCATCATAACGATATACTCCGCTATAAGATCCGAACCAAATACTTCCATCCTTAGCTTCCAAAAGTCCCAAAAGACCCGGTTGTCCTGACATAATTTCGGTTACAGTGGGGGTTTTATTGTACAAGGTCTTTGCATCAAAACGAGAAAGTGCCCAGCTTGCCCTACCTGAGCCATCCTGGAAAAATTGACCTAACGATGCATTGCTACCTGTAGTCCAGATGTTTCCTTTTTTATCTTCGATGATAGCATAAGCCCCCCTCTGCGATACCTTAGTAAAGGTGCTGCCGTCATAGCGCCAAAGACCATCAACGTCACCGAACCAAATGTTTCCTTTCTTGTCTTCGATTATTGACCAAACGTTTTTAAAAGCCTTGCCATCCTTGTTTTTTAAAACGGTAAATGTTT
>CBDUIU010000820.1:0-2081 GCA_965367335.1 uncultured Saprospiraceae bacterium | reverse complement strand
CCGGTTATAACCCGTAACAACTTTTGCGAAGCAAAAATCAAAACCCGTAATAACAAGCTAGTAAGATTACTCATTGCCAAAAAAAACCATCCAACATTCTAATTTGCCAACCGTAAAAATTCCGTACCTTGGAAATAAAAATTGATTTGACGAAACAAGGTGAAAAAGCAAATAATACGATCACTGGATTCAAATTAGCCTTAGTGCTGTTTGTTTTCGGAGGGCTATTTACCACATTGATATTTTACTCCGGGAATCTTTTTGAAGGTTGGAGTTTGAAGCGATTTTTACTGACGGTGACACATCAGGGCTTGATCTGGGTGATCTTATGGATGGGTAATGGTTATGTTTCGGACCTGGTCGGGCGTAAGATTTCCTGGACAGTACAACCAGTGTTACGTTTTGTAATTACCGTTTTGACCACCATTGTTTATACAGTAGGCTCTATGTTTGTATTTTTTATGTTATGGTTTCGCGTGGTTTGGAATATTCCTTTTGAAAAAACGTTTCAGCGAATTGATGCCAGTACATTTTATATTGCCTTGATCATTACTGTGATTATCGCCTTATTTCTCCATGGACGTAGTTTTTTGATTTCCTGGCGGACAGTAGCGGTGGAGGCCGAACAGTTGAAACGAGCGAATATTGCATCGCAGTTTGAAGCCTTAAAAAGTCAGGTCAATCCACATTTTTTGTTTAATAGCTTAAATGTTTTATCCAGCTTGGTGTATAAGGACCAGGATATGGCTGCGGCTTTTATCAAGCAAATGTCAAATGTTTACAGGTATGTCCTGGAGATGAAGAACAAAGAGTTGGTTCCGCTGGAACAGGAGTTGGAAGCATTGGAGTCTTACTTGTTTTTGGCTAAGATCCGCTTTGGCGAAAGCCTGAATGTAGTAATTGATTTGCCAGATAAACATCGCCAGATTGCCCCTCTTACCTTGCAAATGCTGGTAGAAAATGCAATAAAGCATAACACAATATCTACGAAAAAACCGCTTCGAATTGATATTGGAATAAAAGAAGATTTTATTTTTGTGCGAAATAACTTACAACGAAAAATGACTGCGGAAATTTCTACTGGGATTGGTTTGCCCAACATTAGAGACCGTTATCGTCACTTGTCAGATAAAGCGGTTGAAATTAAGGGGACACTTGACATGTTTGAGGTGCTGGTGCCCTTGATATAAAAAGCAAATTTATCTTTTAAAAAGTTTCAGTTCATGAAAATCATCATTGTCGAAGATGAAGCGTTGGCAGCCGAACGCCTTTCGGATTTGATCCGGCAATACGATCAGGAGATCGAGGTATTAGCGTTGATTGATTCCGTGGAGGATGCCGTAGAATGGTTTGGGAATCACGAACCTCCACAGCTGGCCTTTTTTGATATTCAGCTGGCTGATGGATTGAGTTTTGAAATTTTTGAACAAACTAACATTAAATGTCCTATTATTTTTACAACGGCTTATAACGAATATGCCTTACGTGCTTTTAAGGTCAATAGTATCGATTATCTGCTCAAGCCGATCGATGCCGATGAGCTTTCTAAAGCTTTTGATCAATTTTTTCTACTCCAACAAAAAACAAAATCACCGCCGGTTGCCCCTTCTGCTGAAATGCTTCAGGAAGTCCTGCAGATGATTCAACGAAAGTATAAAACCCGTTTTGTCGTCAAAGCCGGGCATCAATTGTTATCGATACCTATAGAGGAGATTGCCTTTTTTTATTCTGAGCATAAAACGGTTTGGGTAAAAACGATACAAGGGAAAAAACACGCATTGGATTATACTTTAGAGCAACTCGAAGCATTGGTGGACCCACAAATTTTTTTTCGACTCAATCGAAAGTACCTGGCGGCCTATCCTTCCATTATTCAAGCAACCGCTTACTCTAATAGCCGCTTGAAAATTAAATTGCAGGACAATGATGAAGAAGAGATTGTTATGAGCCGGGAAAAAGTAGGCGCGTTTAAGCGGTGGTTGGATGAGTAAAATGAGACAATAAGGGAAAGACTTTTTATTGCAAAAAAAAAAACAAAAAATTACGCTAATCCTAAACTCTCATAAAACGCTCTTGTCTCT
>CBDUIU010000819.1:0-2082 GCA_965367335.1 uncultured Saprospiraceae bacterium | reverse complement strand
TGTTCCCGGTGGATGGCTTGCATGCGCTGCCCGTAAAACCGGGACATGGCTTGCAGCTGGTCGACGGGTACACCGTTCTGAGTCCCTCCGATCTTTCGGTTGGAGCGGAGCATCTCGGCTTCTTCTTCCAACACGGAGCGTTCATTATTAAGTAATTTGATGGAATCTGATAGTTGCTCTTCCCGGTCCATGAGTTCCTGCATGCCGGCTTCCAGGGTGTCCAGCCCCAGAAAATCGAATTGGTGAGAGGCGGATACTAATAGGAAAGGATCGGGTACGCTGACCCGTAAACTGGCCGGATCGAGATAGCCGGATAGACCTTTCAGGCGGATAGTGGTTTCGCCTTCCGGCAAAAATATTTCGGCAGTGCGCTGTATCTGTGCCCCCTGTGTATACACTCTGACTTCCTCAATGGTGGAGTTGACCTCGGTTGGTTTTGCTTGCGCAAAAAGCAGTAGGGTGCCCAACAGGCACACTGTTGTGGTGAGTAGCTTTTTCATACCAGTCTTTTTCCGAAGAACGATCCGGCGCAGGATTTCGTGATCGGAAAAAAGCCGGACTGCAATCTGGGTGACTAAAAAGTAGGTTCACGGTTCACGGTTCACGGCAGGGCTGTTAAGTTCTGCAAGAAATACGAATATAGTGTATTTTGATCCAAAGATAGTTTGGATATGAGCTTAGAAGAGTGTTTTGCCTCGTTAACAGATCCTCGCCGCGGTCAGGGATTGCGTACTGATCTGACACAGGTGTTGATAATGACAGTTATTAGTTATTTATGCGGCCATTTCGGTTATCGTGGTGTTGCCCGCTTTTGCAAACTCAACGAGGAGCTTTTCAGCGAAGAATTGAGTCTACGGCATGGTGTTCCCAGTCACGTCACCTTTCGAGATGTACTGAGCCGGGTGGACGAAGCGAATTTGATTAAGGCTTTTAATGAATGGGCTATAGAGGCTAAAGATCTCCAGATCGGCCAATCCATGAGTGTTGATGGGAAAACGCTTGGTGCAACAGTGGTAGATACTCAAGGAAGCAGACAAGATTTTGAAGGTGTCGTAAGTGTTTTCAATCATGAAAGTGGACTTGTATATGCCGTAGAGCACTATCGCCGCAAGTCCAAAGAAAAGGGAGAAGCGCCATTGGCAAGGCAGCTTATTAAAACATTGAAAAACAAGGGCTTGGTGTTTACCATGGATGCCCTTCACACCCAAAAAAACGATACGCACAGTGGTTGAATCAGGCAATCATTACATAGCCCAAATCAAGGGTAATCAACCAAATTTGCATGATGCTATTCAAAGGTTAGTTGAGGTAGAAAACCCAATAGACAATTATGTATTGATGCAGCGTATGAAAGGGAAGGATGTAGTATGGCAGGTCAGTCTGTTCGAGGCCAATGTCGGACGATTACTGGAAAAGTGGGCTAACCTAAGGTGGATAATCAGGGTTCAAAAAAGAGTCATCAAACAGGGGAAAATAACGAAGAGCGATCGCTTTTTCATCAGTGATGTTCAGACAAAAGATGCTGAGTTTTTTCATGAAAAAATCCGCCAGCATTGGTTGATTGAAAATCAGCTACACTGGGTAAAAGACGTAGTGCATAGAGAAGACAAAAACCGAATTAGAACAGCGAATGGTCCAATAAATATGTCCATAATGAGCTCAATAGCAATCAACATTCATCGGCGAACGGAGAATGTCTCAATCACCGAGAGCCAAACAAAATACTGCTTCAACATATTAGGAGCACTTAAAGCTGCTAGAACTTAACAGCCCTGCGGTCCACGGTCCACGGACCACGGACCAGGGTTTTGATCAAATCCATATATTCTATACCCAGTACCTATTACCTTTTAAGAACCTCCGAATATTTTGGTAATTTTCAGGAAACAACCATTCTAACACTATGAATCGAATACGTCCATTACTCCTGATTTGCATGATTATCCTGGTTGGAACCAGTACCATGCTGGCTCAGGAAACGCGTTTTTTTATCCCCAAAGAAGTTAAGGAAGCCTACGAGGCGAATACTCGTTCGATGACAGGAGCGCCCGGTGATGACTACTGGCAGAACACCGTCGACTA
>CBDUIU010000818.1:0-2085 GCA_965367335.1 uncultured Saprospiraceae bacterium | reverse complement strand
TTACTGAAGATACCTGGGCCAAAGCCGGGAGCGTTTTAAAATCAACACGACCGTCACCAAGGTTTTCCAGGTAGGCGGAAGCAAAGGTCTTAGCCTGGAAGTTAAGGGCCGTATTTAATTTTGATCCAAATATGTCATTTAAATTAGAGCCTCCAAAAGCCTCATAAGTTTCAAACTTTTCCTTCAAAGAAGGGATCTGCTGCGTGGAACAGTCCTTACCGCGCACCGGGAAAGCTACCCCGTGCTCGTAGTAGCTCAAGACGATATCCAGACTTCCATTATTATCAAAATCATAACTATATACCTCAAAGGGCTCTTCCGGGCTAGCTTTATATTTATAATTTAACCCCAGATTACCTACTACCAGGTCTTCATCCCCATCTCCGTCCAGGTCATCGGCCTTGATGGCGTAATACCATCCATTAGAATCTTCCAATCCTTCCATCTCCTGCTTGTTAAAACTATGGTCCGAACCCTGGGCGAACAGACTCACGGGCATCCATTCCCCTACCACGATCAAATCATCCATGCCATCCTGATCATGATCCATCCAGCAAGCGGCCGTAACTAATCCAAGTTCATGCAAGCCGGGAGCTTTTTCACTCGTAATGTCTACAAATTTTCCTCCCCGGTTCTCCAGCAACTGGCTATTGGCCGGGATCGGGTATTGGCCCGGCACCACTCGTCCGCCAACAAACAGATCGATGTCGCCGTCCTTGTCAAAATCATGGGGCAACACACAAGAACCACTGCTCAAGTATTTAGGCAGTCGATCCTGGCTTTTCACAAATTTCCCGGTCCCATTATTCAGGTACAATCTATCCTGCAATTCGGGCGCATCTACGGCAAATTCATTGCCGCCGCTAACAATAAACAGGTCCAGATCCTGGTCTCCATCCACATCAAAAAAGGCTATTCCCATATCTTCACAGGCACGATCTGCGGACCAGGCACCGTCTTCAACCGGATCAAATTCTCCACTTGCATTTTGTAAATATAAGGTGCCTGAAAAGCCGGCGGCACCGCCGATGAAGAAGTCTTCTCTTTGGTCTCCGTTTACATCTCCAATCCCTATAGAAGGACCGAATTGAGACATTTTGTGCGGCAAAAGCACTTCTTTGGCATAGTCGTCGTAATTATTTTCCTGATGCAGGGTTTGCTCCAGGTCCACGACATCGGACACCGGCTTGAAGAGGGCGGCTGCTAATGGCCGATTTTGGGCCGGAGCGCCTCTCTGGGCATCACTTTGGTTTACTTCCAGCACTTGATTGACACTGATATTTTCCAGCGTATTAACTGAACCATCAGGCCACTCAATGACTGCTTTTTCAACGCTGCTTGCCTTGCCTACCCCAAAATGGGCCATATCTTCGCTTTTGGACATATAGCCTCTGGCATTGTTAATCTGCACGATCTGCCACAGATTCCCTTGCTGATACAAGGTGATTTTTGCACCATAGATACTTTCCGCCGGTAAAGCGCTGAGCTTGAACCGCAGGTAATTCCCCGTTTGTTTTTCAACCGCATTATTTTTGTATAGCAAGGCTTTTTGGTCCATGTTGTTGATGACCAGATCCAGGTCACCGTCCAGATCAAAATCGGCATAGGCGGCACCGTTGGAAAGGGTAGGTAATTCGAGACCCCACTCCTCGATCATTTTAGTGAACGTGTAATCTCCGTTATTTTTATAGATGTAATTGGGCAGTTCATCACTGGGAGCCAGGCGGACAAAGTCCATCACATCGGTTAATTCGTTCGGATCTTTCCCCAGTTTTTGAGCTAAAAAGTTGATGCTGTCCAGCATATGATCGTATTTGGCCTGCAGATCGCTGTAACGGCTGTTGTTTTTTACGCCATTCGAAACAAAAATATCTTTGTACCCATCGTTATCGAAATCAGCAAACAAGGGGGCCCAGCTCCAATCCGTATTGGATACACCAGCGAGCTGCGCCAGATCACTAAAAGTGCCATTTCCATTATTTCGCTGCAGGGTATTAAACATATACTGATAATGCTTACCGGTCTTTACCTGTTCCCAGAAAACTTCCGGCTTCATGGCTCCCATATGGGTTTTCAGGCGTTTAT
>CBDUIU010000817.1:0-2097 GCA_965367335.1 uncultured Saprospiraceae bacterium | reverse complement strand
ATTAGAAATCACTGGGCTTGCATTTCCTGTAGAGTCATTAGCATTATTATAGACTGCTCCGCCTACATTAGCGGTATTACCATAAAAGGTGCAATTTGTTATCGTCGGGCTACTATTGCCGCTTTCGGAGCCTAGATTGTACATTCCTCCAGCGGAACTCCCAGTGTTATTTGCAAACAGGCAATTGGTCAAAACCGGGCTGCTTACACCGTTTTTTCCAAGATTATAAACACCACCACCGTAGGTATCTGCGATATTAGAAATAAATTTACAGTTGGTGATAGTAGGACTACATTCTCCGCCAATCCCATTATTAAATATCCCTCCCCCAGCAAATACGGAGTGATTGCTTTCAAACAAACAATCTGTCAAGATGATATTACAAGATCCTGATTCTGAACCCAGATTGAAAACCCCACCACCGTCAGTATTAGAAATATTATTTTTAAAAGTACAATTGTCTAACTGAGTCATACAAAGACCACTATAAGAAGCATCATTATACAGACCGCCTCCATTATCAGAATGGTTTCCATCAAAAGCACAGTCAGTGAATACAGGGCTGCTATTGCCGTTTCGGCCAACGTTCATTACTGCACCTCCGGCTACTGAAGATATATTTTCAGTGAAAACACAATCGGTAAATGTTGGGCTGCATGAACCATTTTCAGCGCCTTGATTGAAAATTGCCGCACCAGCAGTATTGGATTGATTATTTGTAAAAATACAGTTCGTAAAAATAGCATGACAGTTGCCTGAGAAATTGGCTTGGTTGAAAACCGCTCCACCACCAAACGTTGCCGAATTATCAAAGAAGCTACAGTTTTCAAAAACAGGATCAGTGGAACCATTAAATCCAGCTTCGTTATAAATCCCGCCACCAAAACCGACAGCATGATTACTGGAAAAAGTACAATTCCTAATGACAGGGTGGGATGAAGAGCCAGTCAGTTGACCGTCGTTAAACCAGCCTGCTCCGCTATTTTTCCGATGTCCCAAAGCTGCTGCATTTAAATCGGCGTATCCTCCTGTAATCGTGAATCCGTCGACTACCGTGGCATTCGAAACCTGTTTGGTATAAACTACGGTTTGTGAGTTATTTTCTATCGTCCCATCCTGATCAATATCTCCACTTAGTATACTTAGGTTAGATTGCCAGTCTCTTTGGCCTATAGCCGTTTCTGTACCGTTAAACCCTCCGTATAGCATCACACTGTCTTTAAGTTCAAATGGTGTATCTCGGTCGGTATCAGAGCAGGAGGAGCAATTTAGCGGATAATATGTTCCAGCAGCCACCCAAATTTCAGTACCGGCAGAAGCGTTTTCAAGCACTTCAGCTAGATTACCCTTTGCATCTTGCCAGGATGATCCATTGCCAATACCACCCTGATTTACATAGACGACTACCTGAGCATACCCTAGCACAGAAAACATCATCAAAATACTAAAGAGGGAATATTTAAGATTCATTATACCTTCTTTATTACGAAGTTATTAAAAAATAAAATCAGGAATCAGAAGGTTTTGGGGGCTAAAAGAAGAAAGGCATTCTAAGCGAATGCCTTTCCATTATAAAATTAGTTCTAATATTTTTTATTTTAAAATCGTCACATTACCTTTCTCGGTATATTCATCACCATTGCCGCATCGTACTGTAAGGTAGTAACCATAAACATCAGCGCCTAATTCTTTGCCTCTGAAGGTTCCATCCCAACCATCTTCCTGTGAGTTAGACTCAAACATTTTCTCTCCCCAACGATTGTAAATAATAAAATGCACTGAAGTAATATCGGTACCCCGAAGATATAAAACATCATTGTGCCCATCGCCGTTTGGCGTAAAAGCATTAGGGAAAAAGACATAAGGCGGAGCACAAGCCGGTCGAGTCACTACAATCTCCACAGATCTTTCTGCAACGCATCCATTTTCATCAGTCACTGTAACCGTGTAGGTAGTTGTCTCTAATGGAGTAGCTTCCGGATCAGGAATGTTGTCCATCTCTAATCCTGCTTCAGGCCGCCATATGTAATCCGCTCCTGGAAGTTCTGTTACATTGAGCTGAGAAGTTTCATAGATGCAAATTTCAGTAGGATCAGC
>CBDUIU010000816.1:0-2101 GCA_965367335.1 uncultured Saprospiraceae bacterium | reverse complement strand
CGCTAACCATCTCATCCAGGGAAGGTGTGATCAAACCACTCAGACCAATGATATCGACATTTTCTTCTTTTGCCTTTTTCAAAATTTGCGCAGCGGGTACCATTACCCCCATATCAATGATCTCAAAATTATTACAACCCAGCACCACCCCAACAATATTTTTACCAATATCATGAACATCCCCTTTAACCGTCGCCATTAGGATTTTTCCTTTGGAACTTCCCCCTCCAGCTGCTTTTTCGGCTTCAATAAAAGGTGTTAAATGGGCTACTGCTTTTTTCATTACTCGTGCAGATTTGACCACCTGAGGAAGAAACATTTTCCCCGATCCAAACAAATCACCTACGATATTCATCCCATCCATCAATGGCCCTTCGATAACCTGGAGTGCGGCTGGTAATTTTTGTCGTACCTCTTCCGTATCTTCTACAATGTATTCCGTAATCCCTTTTACCAAAGCATGAGATAGTCTCGCTTCCACTGGATCCTCTCGCCAACTCAAATCCTTTTGGATAGTCCGGCCACCACCTTTAACGCGTTCTGCATAGTCCGTTAACTTCTCCGTTGCATCGCTGGTGCGATTAAAGATGACATCTTCAACCAGGATTAACAGGTCTTTGGGAATTTCTTCATACACCTCAACCATTCCTGCATTAACGATCCCCATATCCATCCCTGCCTGAATCGCATGGTAGAGAAACGAAGAATGCATGGCTTCTCTAACGGCATTATTTCCACGGAAGGAAAAAGAGATATTACTTACCCCTCCACTAATTTTAGCTCCGGGACAACGTTTTTTGATCTCGCGGGTTGCTTCGATATAATTGATAGCATATCCGTTATGTTCTTCGATACCGGTAGCAATTGCGAAAATATTAGGATCAAAAATGATATCTTCCGGATGGAATCCTACGCGCTCCGTTAAGATGTGGTATGCCCGTTCACAAATCTCCACTTTTCGTTCTGTGGTATCCGCCTGTCCCTCTTCATCAAAGGCCATCACTACTGCCGCTGCTCCGTAACGACGAACAATTTTTGCCTGACGAATGAATTCCTCCTCTCCTTCTTTCATAGAGATGGAATTGACTATGCATTTACCCTGAACACATTTAAGGCCCGCTTCTATAACAGTAAACTTGGAAGAATCAATCATGATCGGCAACTTGGCAATATCCGGCTCTGACATGACCAGGTGAAGAAATTTCACCATGGCCGCTTCGGAATCTAACATTCCTTCGTCCATGTTCACATCGATGATCTGCGCTCCGCCTTCCACCTGATGCAAAGCCACCGAAAGCGCTTCTGCATAATCATCTGCTTTGATAAGGCGGGCAAATTTACGAGATCCGGTGACATTCGTGCGCTCACCGATATTGACAAAGTTTGTATCAGGACGAATCGTCAGGGCCTCTAAACCACTGAGTTGAGTATAGTGGGGAACCTTGGGAATAGGGCGAGGTTTTATTCCTTTGACCCCTTCGGCCATCGCCCGGATATGTTCTGGTGAAGTCCCGCAACAGCCCCCAATGATATTCACAAAGCCACTGCTGGCAAAATCACGAATATATTGTTGCATTTCCGTCGGTTCCTGATCGTATTCTCCAAACTCGTTAGGCAGACCGGCATTGGGATAAGCACTAACATAAGTATCCGCAATTTTAGAAAGGGTTTGGATATAAGGCCGCATTTCCTCTGCTCCTAAAGCGCAGTTGAGGCCGATACTAAGTAAATCCATGTGTTTTACGGAGATCCAAAAAGCTTCGACAGTTTGCCCGGAGAGGGTTCTTCCGGAAGCATCGGTAATCGTTCCGGAAACCATTAGCGGCAGCTTTTTGCCTCTTTCATCAAATAATTGATCGATGGCAAATAAGGCTGCTTTGGCATTGAGGGTATCAAATACAGTTTCCACCAAAAAGAGATCAACACCACCATCCATCAATCCGCAGGCTTGGTCATAATATGCTTGTGCCAACTCATCAAAGGTGACACCACGAAAACCAGGATTATTAACATCAGGAGAAAGCGAAGCGGTTTTGGGCGTCGGCCCAAAAGCACCAGCAACATAGCAAGAATAAGTAGAACTCTACTCATGTCATATTAC
>CBDUIU010000815.1:0-2107 GCA_965367335.1 uncultured Saprospiraceae bacterium | reverse complement strand
ATAAATGTTAGGTTTAAAAAAGCTTGACGATTATTTTAGGACTTTAAATTACATATATGAGTAAATCCTTGGATAACCTCTTTGGTACTGATCACGGATTAGATGCCAAGAGCGTTCAATTTTTAACTAAGGCACTGGAAAAAAATAACTTACCGGGTTTTGATTACCTGGAATTCAAACAGTCCCTCTCCGCACTGGCAGCTATGAATATAGATCAGGAAACGGCTATTAAGTCTGCTTTCGCCACTGCGTCGACGATGGGGTTAACCAAAGATAAGTTATTGGAAACTGCTCAACACTATGAGCAAGTGCTTGGCAAAGAACAGCAATCCTTTACCGGAGCCATGCAGAAGCGTTTGCAACAGCGAGTCACCGGGAAGCAGGATGAAGTGAATAAGTTAAAAGGTCAGATTGAACAGCACCAGGCTAAGATCAAACAGCTGAAAGCGCAAATTGCTAAATGGCAAAACACGATTGACACTGCCGATGAAACCATTCAGGCAGAAAAAGCAAAAATCGAAGAGACGCGCGATCAATTTGAAGCAGCACACCAGGCCATCCTGAATGAAATTCGCAAGGATCAGGAAATTATCAGAGGCGTGCTATAGTGATGGGTTATTAATTTACCTTTCACTTTTTTATTTTCAAATTATTGTTCTATATCTTTATCATTAATAATACAAGACCATCATGTCCAACATCACACCGTTAGATACAGACAAATTTAAGCAAAAATCTTTTTGGAAAAAACCCGAGGGCGTTACTGGCGCTATCGTAATGGGTGGCTTAGTACTTGGCGGAGGTTATTTGTTATATCTCGCACTCCCGGCTTTAATTATATTAGCACAAAATACAATTTACCTGATAGGTATGCTTCTGGTATTAGCAGCAATTATCTATATGGTATTAGATCCTAAGATGCGTAACCTCGTTTGGTATATGTACAAAAGTGTGATGCGCTGGATCACCGGTGTTTTTGTTACCATTGATCCCATCGGCATCTTGAAAAATTATATCGAAGACCTGGAGAACAACCTCCGGAAGATGAGTAAACAGATTGGTAATCTGCGTGGTCAGATGCGGAAGCTTAAGATGACCATGGAGCAAAATGAAAAGGATATTGAGAACAATATGAGCCTGGCAAGCATGGCCAAAAAGAAAGGCAATACACAGCAGATGACCTTGTCTTCCCGAAAAGCAGCGCGTTTGCAGGAGTCCAATAAAAAATATGATGCATTGCACAAACGCATGGAAGTTATTCATCGTATCCTGAGCAAGATGTACCAAAATTCAGAGATCCTTCTCGAAGATACCCGCGATCAGGTCAATGTCAAAGAGCAGGAATACAAAGCAATCAAGGCTAGCCACGGTGCTATGAAATCCGCCATGAGCGTCATCTCCGGTGATCCGGATCAGCGCGCCATGTTTGACATGGCTATGGAACACATCACCGATGATGTGGCCAACAAAGTGGGTGAAATGGAGCGCTTTATGGAAATGTCCTCCTCCTTTATGGATTCCGTAGATTTGCAGGAAGGCGTATTTGAAGAAAAAGGCATGGAGATGTTGGAGAAGTGGGAAAAGGAGAGCACACTAATGTTGATGGGCGAAGGCACCGGGACGTTGGATTTAAATGAAGAACGCCCAGAGATTGAGAAGCGGACGGAGGATAGTGGGTCTGGGGGGAGTTATGAGAATTTGTTTGATTAATATTATTCAATTTAATTCATATTAAAAGGTGATTTCGTCAAAGATGGAATCACCTTTTTGTTTAGCTTATTACAAAAAAGTTAGTAAACAAAATTTAAGAAATGGTTCATGCAAAGTTTATTTTAAATAGATATTTCTAAAAAAAATTATAACGCATTCGTCGTAACTATTTTTAAAAAATATCCACTACATTTGTCATCTTTAGCCCCGTAGTTCAAGGGATAGAATAGGAGTTTCCTAAACTCTAGATCCGAGTTCGAGTCTCGGCGGGGCTACGAAGTAGAACAGCTGAGACGAGAAGTTTATCCCGAGTTTACCGAGGGAAGTCTCGGCGGGGCTACCAAGTAGAACAGCTGAGACGAGAAGTTTATCCCGAGTTTACCGAGGGAAGTCTCGG
>CBDUIU010000814.1:0-2115 GCA_965367335.1 uncultured Saprospiraceae bacterium | reverse complement strand
GTTGGCCTCATCGGACAATGATCCCCCAAGTGCCATTTGCCAAAAATCCCTGTTCGATAACCATTTTTATTTAAAATTTCGGCAAGCGTTACTTCAGCCGTATTCATAAAGTGATCCACTTGGGTGACCGCAGTGACCCCCGCTCGGTAAGGGTATCTTCCGGTTAAGATGGCCGCGCGAGATGCAGAACAATTGGGATAAGCAAAAAAATGGGTCATCTCGACACCATCCTCACCGATGGATTCGATGTGTGGTGTTTTTAAATAAGGGTTTCCGTGTGCCCCGATATCACCATACCCCTGGTCATCCGACATCATGAGTACAATGTTGGGCCGTTCCTGACTCCACAAAGATGAAATAGGAAATAGTAAGCAAATAGCAATGAAAACAATTAAGGGATTTAGTGCTTTTTTACTTACTTCACGGACGCAAACGATGATGACTTTCATATTATAATAGTTTATTGGAGTGGGATTGCTAAACTGAATTGCCATTCCACACTACCGGCATAAATACGGTCATCTCAGCCATGCCGCGATTACTCCAGGCGAAATAGGGAACTAACTTTGTCGGGTAGGTTTGCCAGCTTGGTTTTTTCAATGCATGGTAAAGCGCACCGGGTGTGTCTTTTCGTAACAATAAATTTGCATTTACAACGGAAACACCGCCAAGCAAGTCGGAATGATGCGCTACTTTTAATTGATCATCTCCGGAGATATAAACATCCAGAATACTCGTACCTTTTGGTAAATCCGGGGATTCAATACAATAGACGATGGGTCCTCTTTTAATGGCGACCTGATTACGGACTTCCTCAATTCTTGGATGGCCTTCTACAAACTGGATATCCATTGGGAACGCTATGGTAATGACATCGCCTGACTTCCAATTCCTTTTTAATTTGGCAAAAGTTCCTGGCTTAGTTGTCGCCCGGCTTTTTTGGCCATTGATCAGCACCGTAGTGCCTTTTGCCCAATCCGGAATGCGGAGCAATATTTCAAAAGGTGAGGATTTACATTTTTGGATGGTGATTTTAACGGAGCCCTCCCAGGGGTAATTGGTTTGCTGGGTGAGTTTTAGTGGAGAGCCATCTTGTAATTGAGTTGTTAGTTTATTGCTGCCATATAGATTAACGGCCAGCCCGTCTTTAGATAAGCTGTAAGCCCACTTGGAAACCTTGGCAATGGTCCGAACCAAATTAGGCGGGCAGCAGAAACACTCCAGATATGGTTCCCGGTTGGGCGTCTCCGTTGCGTTTTCATGGGCATTATATTCGCGTGAATTGTGGATCATGCGTAAGGGATTAGCATAGAAGTAATTTTTCCCTTCGATATCAATCCCTGATAAGGCGCTGTTGAATAAAACCAACTCCATCACATCTGCGTATTTGGAGGCTCCACGTAGTCCTAGCATACGATAACTAAACATGGCATTGCAGATGTTGGCGCAGGTCTCGTTATAGGCGGACATATTAGGCATCATGTATTCATCAATAAAGCCTTCTTCAATGGTATCTCTACTGGTAGAGGCACCATAATGTGTCTGTCCGACAGCACCGGTAACATACATCTTTTTATGCGTCACATTTTTCCACAGGCGATCTAGTGCAGCCAGCAACTTTCTTTCACCCGTCTCTGCCACTACATCAGCAGCACCAGCATAATAGTATAGGGCTAACACTGCATGGCCGACCGCTTCATCGGCTTCTCTGATGGGGGTACGTTCCTGCACCATATCTCCAATCGGATATCCTACAGTGGTAGGATGATGGATGACTTCATATTTGCCCCGACGATTGATAAAGCGCTCTGCCAGTTCCAGGTACTTGCTGTCTTTCGTTACCCGGTACAACTCTACCAAGCCCATGATCTGCGTTTGATTAAAACCAAAGCGGCCGAATTGTTTTGTTTCGGGGTAAAAGATTGTGTAGAGGAGATCAGCGTGTTTGATGGCGATGTCGAGGAAGTTTGACTTGCCGGTTACCAGGTGGTGGACACAGGCACTGATGAGTAGATGCCCTGTGTTATACATTTCATGATATTTGCGGTTTTCGTAGCGATCTACTTCAGGGCGGAGCTGCACCTGGGTTTGCAAATAACCATCTTCCTCTTGAGC
>CBDUIU010000813.1:0-2129 GCA_965367335.1 uncultured Saprospiraceae bacterium | reverse complement strand
CCAATCTCATTTTTACCAGAGATATTGGCATCATGGTGAATGATCATATCCTTTTAAATAAGCCGGCTAAAATGGCACGTAGTCGCGAATCTCTTCTGGCTAAATATGTCTTTTTCAATCATCCGTTGTTTAAAGATTTGCAAGGCAAAATAGTGGAAATTGAGGAAAACGACGATGAGGAATTTGAGCTTACTTTTGACACGGAGGGTAATCTGTTGTTTACTGAAACGGAGATTGCTACGGACCAGTTGCCTGCGGCGGTTACGGCTGCGGTTGCGGCTAAGTATAGTGGCTACTCCACGGAGGAAGCAGAACGGCTGGACCTGGTCAGTGGCGGAACGCAATATGAAGTGGAACTGAAATCATCTGCTCAGGCCTTGGATGCTTTATTTGAAGCGGACGGTACCTTCATCTGCGAAGAGCTGGATGATGATGAATAGTGTTTACAAGCAGGTAATGCTAAATAGCAAACCTTAGTTCGATTGGCGATTGTGTTTGGATGCACATTTTAAAATGATACAAAGCCATCGCCGTGTTGCCGGGTGATTATTTTTAGCACACGGCAACACAGCGATCACAGCGTTTATGCCTGATAGTAATACAAAGCTTTTACACTTATCTTAGGAAGCAAATCAATATGATTGCTGTGATGGTAACCCAACTCACCTTAGCCTATTATTCTATTTAAAACGTTTACGATTTTACCTTTCGGGCTAGTGCACTTCAAATTTTACTTTAACGTGGTACACCATATCCACCGGTACGGGAGTATTGCCAATCCGATAGTCTTGTAATCTTTCCTGCACCAGATCCAATAGCTTCGTAGATTCAGAATTCATCTCCAGAATAACAAGTTGTCCACGTTGGTTAATCTTAAATTTTAACATTACTTCAGCCTCCTCGATCCCCAGTTTGCTAAAGGACGTGTTTTGCATGACTTTATTGACCTCCGCACGTACCGCCGTCAAAGAAGTGACGATATCATAAGTTGTTGGTGTGATCGGATTAGCAATGGATTGGATGCTAAAAATGGCCATGAAAATGGCAGCGGCGAGAACTGATTTTAATGTTTTCATCTTAAATAGGTTTTTATGGATACAATGGGCCATGAATGCGCTCATGGTTTGTTAAAAAGACGCCTAAAGATGGGGCATAGTTGCTTGAAATGTCGCGCAGTATACAGTTGTCGTGGGAAAGTCTACCAACGACCGGATTTTACCGACTAAGAAAAGTGCGGGTAGGTGTGATTTTGTAATAGTTTCTTTATTTAAGCTTTTGCGTTGAATTTTACCAAATGAGCAAAATAAAATTCTTCATTTTGCCTTTTTAAAAAAATATAAATTCAGACCCCAAATTGCAAGTCTGCCGGAGCAGGATACCAGCCGCCTTGCTTTAACGCAGTATTAACTGCAAATCCTGGTAGATATGCTTATCTTCGCTCACAGTAACCAATCAGCCAATTCATTCATGAAATACCGTACCTTCCTTATTGTCTTATGTTTTGCTGGACTGCAATGGCAAAGCCATGCGCAGGATATGCTGGACTGGTTTACCCTGTCGGATGTATCTTTTGAACAAGTATTCAGCGAAGAGTTGGGGATCACTTATGATCAGGCCACCTTTGGTGATTTTGTCACTGCTTTTGACGGACAGGAAGTCGTCATTTCCGGTTATGTTATTCCGCTTGACCCCATGGGCATGTCTTATGCCTTATCCCGAAATCCGAATTCCAGCTGCTTTTTTTGTGGCGGGGCCGGCCCGGAAACCGTTATCGATCTGCGGCTAAAATCATCGGCGATGAAAAAGTATCGAATGGATGACCTGCTCATGTTTAAAGGCAGGCTCAAGTTAAATGAGAAAAATGATAATCAGTTTATCTATGAGTTGTGGGAGGCGGAACCGGTGAATTGAGGGGGTAGTGGTTTATGAGTTTATGCCGCCTTCGGCGGTTTGGTTTATCTCTTCGCTAAAGCGAATTTGGGGGTTTATCACTTAGTTCGTAGGAAACTCCAACCAGTTTATAAGTTTATTACCACCTTCGGCGGTTGGTTTATCTCTTTGCTAAAGCAAATTTGTAGTTTATCGCTCAGTTCGTATAAACTCATTCCCGATGATCTATCGGGATTCTA
>CBDUIU010000812.1:0-2129 GCA_965367335.1 uncultured Saprospiraceae bacterium | reverse complement strand
CCATAGCTTCTCCCCGGCGATCCAGCGGTACAATATCAGCGGCATAAGCAGTAGCTGCCGTCGGTTTGAATCCTGTTGAAAAACCATGGAAAAAGCGTAGGAGTAAAAACCCACCAACTGAACTCAGGATAGGATAAAACAAACTACACACTACACAGACCAGGGTGCCGATGACCATTACCGGCATTCGGCCAATGGTATCTGCCAATTTTCCACTGAAAGGCCGTGATAAACCTGCCGTAATCGTAAACAGTGAAATAATCAATCCTTTATAATCTTCTCCACCCAAGCTGGTTAAATAGGCAGGGAGTTCGGGAATGATCATAGTAAAGCTCCCGGCAAACAGAACATGGCTGAGGCAAAGTAGTAAAAATTGTAATGTATATAATTTATCGTTGTTATTTGTCATTACCAAAGGACCAATGCCTATTGATCAGGTTGTTTGTAAAATGTCTTCAACAACAAAGGTTCCGAGCTATTGAATTCTGAAGCCCGAAACCTTTGTGCTCAACTTTGCTGGGTTGAGGATCTTTTTTACCAAAACGCTATTACCGCAGAAACCCCATCACCCAGGGTTTCCAACGTTTGGGGACCAACTTAAAATGCTGTTTTGATGCTGCGTCTTCTCGTAAGAATAATAAGCCCTGAAAATAAAGATCAATACTTAATGTAACACGTGGATGAGCTTTTAGTTCCTCCCAGGCTTTTAACATCTCTGCCGACCAATAAATATCATCTAGAATAAATACGGTACCGGCATGTGCTTTTTCCAGGCATTGCTCGAAATAAGCCAGGGTAGGTGTGTATCGATGATTACCGTCCAGGTAAACGAGATCTAGTTGACCCAACTTTTCCAATGCTCCCGCAAGTTGCGATTCAAATTGACCTACCTTTAATTCTATATTTTTAGCAGATAATTGGTTGAAGTTTTTTTTAGCCAGCTTCGCAATGGCCGGACTTCCTTCGATGGTGAGCACCTGGGCTGTGTTGAGTGCCTGAGCCATGTATAAGGTTGAGATACCCAAAGAGGTTCCCAGCTCCAGGATTGTTTTTGGTTGTAAAAAATTGACAATACGAAATAGCCGTTGACAGGTATGTTTTGGACTAAGTGAATTGGCTGCAATCTCACTAATCTTTCTTTTCTTCCCTTTCACGACTTGAGAACCGGCACCATAATCTTCTACTTCTATGGTGTTGTAATTTTGCAACATAGCCGCCCTCACAGGCTCTACCCGGCTAAAAGCATAAAACCAACGCCTATCTTCCAGTACTGCTTTGACAAAAGCAAACACAAATGGAGAGTGTACCCGGTAGACGGTGTCCGCCTGCCAGAAAAAACGAAGAAACTGCTTTATCATGAACCATTTTCCCATTGGGCGGCAAATCTAATTAATAATGTCCTCATTCTATAATGTACGCTTAAGCTTCTATGCTTTTGAACTTAAAGTTCTGTTAATACCCTGACTTTGTTTACCCTTAAGCCAGGTATGACTCGTTTACCTTCAAAACCTAAGACGATGAAACCACGATTTTTGCCTTCTGAGCGCTTTCAAAATAGATACTACCACTTGCTATTCCTCAGCTTGTGTCTTTTACCACTTGGAGCCTTTTCCCAAAACTACCATACTGCTGCCGGCGTATCACTGGGAACAGGCATCGGCCTCTCTGTACAACAATACTTATTCGATGGAATGACCCTGCAGACGAATCTGCAACATCGGATCGGAAAAGATCAAACGAATCTGGTTTTATTGTTAGAGAAACACCAAAAATTAGTCAGCCGGCGATTTAACTTTTTTGTGGGCGGTGGAATGAATGTAGGCTGGAATAAATACGATACGCCGGAACGAAATTATACAGATAATCGGTTTGGACTTGCTGGTGTCGCAGGTGTAGAGTTTAATCCGGGCCGACTTAACCTTGCCTGGGATTTTACCCCCACCGTATTTTTAACCGGCGATGGCAATGCCTTACAGACACAGACTGCAATTAGCGTCAGGTATGTGTTGATCAAAAGGAAAAAGAAAAAGAAGAAGTGGTGGCCCTTTGGGAAGAAGAAGTAGGTTTGTTGTTAGGAGGGTAGCTGCGCTAGTTTTCTGGGTTATTACGGGTTTTAACTGGACGTGCTT
>CBDUIU010000811.1:0-2129 GCA_965367335.1 uncultured Saprospiraceae bacterium | reverse complement strand
TCGTACCTCGCTGTGGGCTTTCCACTTCAATCCTTAATGCGGGTATTTGCAGAATAAATAATAAATAAATCGTTGGTTTGCTTTTTGGGGAGGGTTCGTTTAACGTGTTTGGCTATGGTTTCGTTGCGTGAAAATCCGCGAGGATTTTCCGCCGTAAACCGAAGATAGTAAATTTGCGAGGGCTTTCCGAGAGGAAAGTCAGAAGCAATGAACTATAGGCGGTGTTGGCGGTAGTAAAATTGTTCCTTTTCATGATACTAATGATTACGTAATAAAAACCTTTGGATTTTTCCACTAGGTGTTTTAGGTAATTCTTTCACAAATTCTATCTCTCGAGGATAAACGTGTGCAGATAGTTTTCTCTTTACAATTTGTCGCATTTCTTCTGCAAGAGATTCGGAAGGTGTAAATCCAGCTTTAAGAACTACAAATGCCTTCACGATCTCACCTCGAAGTTTATCGGACACACCAATTACAGCTGTTTCCCCGACTGCCTCTTGGCTCATCAATATGCTTTCTATTTCATAAGGGCCAATGCGGTAACCTGAACTAGTGATAACATCATCATTTCTTCCTGTAAAAAAAATATATCCCTCCTGATCTTGACTGCCAGAATCACCAGTTAAATAGTATCTGCCATTGGCCTTGAAGCGATCCGCAGTTTTTTCCGGGTCTTTATAATAACCTTTGAATGAAAATAAAGGCGAGTTAAGAGTGTCAATAGCCAGTTGACCTTCATTTCCGTATGCCAGTTCATTTCCGGACTCGTCTAAGATAACTCCCTTAAACCCAGGCATGGAATGACCTGCGGAACCAGGTTTAAGCGGGCGTTGTAGTATCGGGAATTGAAGATTGGCCACCACCATACCCAATTCAGTCTGCCCATATTGGTCATGAATGGAAACGCCTAAATGTTCTTGCCCCCAGGATAATACTTCGGGATTGAGAGGCTCTCCAGCACATGAAGCTACACGTAGACAGAGTTTATCTTTAACCTCATTTGGTATACCCGATGATCGCATCACCCTGAACACGGTTGGAGAAGTGGCTAGATTAGTTACTTTAAGTTTTTTCAAAACATTAAAAGCAACCCCAACGTCAAATGGGGCATTTAAGAAAATGGTGGTTTGACCGATGAGTAAAGGGCCAACGACGGAATAAAACAGTCCATATGCCCAGCCAGGATCAGCCATATTCCAAAACACATCTTCGTCCCTAACATCCAATCCCCAACGCATATATATTTCTATTGATGCAAGTAATTTGGCTAATATCTCAACACCTTTAGGATCACCAGTGGTACCGGAAGTATATATTAATATAAAAGGGTCGTCTCCTGTGATTTTCACACGCTGAACATTATTGATTGCTTTTTCTATTGATGCCCAAAATGGAATATCCCCAGACGGTCCCTTATAATCGTCAACTCCTTCAACTACAATAATATCAGAAAGATGAGCGGGTTTACTTTTATCTTTTGTTTTTTTTACTTTATCCCTATTCTTTTTATCCGTGATAAGAACCGATGTCTCGCTATTCCTAAGCCGGTAATCGACTGCTTCTTCGCCAAAGGCCGTAAAAAGAGGTAATTGAACCGCTCCAAGCCGCCAAATAGCTAAAACCGCTATGAGCAATTCCGGTGATTTGGGAAGTAAAGTAGCCACTCGATCTCCCTTTCGAACGCCGAGATCTGTAAGTACTGAGGCAAACTTTGTTGAAAATTCTCCTAACTCGGTGAAAGTATATTTGGTTTCACTATCTGCACTTTCCTTATAAATCAAGGCTACTTTATTTGTTGAGCCTACGTGTTGGTCGCAAAGCAGGTATCCCAAGTCGACACCAGCACCACCATACGTATTGAATAGCTGGACGACTTTCTCATCTATATCTTTTGGGCGATTTGTATCAGTTTTATGCTTTTCTTCCATTTCTAATTGTTGCAGAGTCTTTTTATTATTACCGCCAACGCAAAGATAAAGTTCCGTTTCAATGAAATTTATTGATTGTTAAACGAAGTTAGCTATTTTTTCTGACAAAGTCAAGAGCTTACCTTTAGGTTACAAAAAAAGCAGCAACCTTATTAAAGATTACTGCTTAACTATCATGAGATTCCCAACTTCGTGGGAATA
>CBDUIU010000810.1:0-2130 GCA_965367335.1 uncultured Saprospiraceae bacterium | reverse complement strand
GACAAAGGACCAGGCTCCACCACCGATCCAGAGTAGTAGGGGAGGTTTTTCAACACCCTTTGGCAGGACTAAGTTGAGTCTTTGCAGACTGTCAACGATCACTTTTTCCGGAGATAAATAGGATAAGTCATTCAACTCCTGATAAGCATCGGCTTCCTGTTGTGCATAAGCCTGAATGGACACTAAGGTCAAACTGAGCGATACGATAACCCTTAAAATCCGTTTCATGTTTTTGAAGTTTAATGCTATGATTGAATAACCAATTTTTCCAAAATAGAAATTGGTATTGGCCCTCGTCCCAAAACCGTTTCGTGAAATTTTTTCAGATCAAAATCTCCTTGTTTTTCAAAGTGTGCTTTCCATTCCATGATCTTACGTCCGCCATATTTATAGGTAATCACCTGACAGGGCCAACGCTTCATCCGGGCGATTTCCCGCCGGCCAATGTCATCTTTCCCAGTAATATGTTGCCGCCAAAAGTCTAATGCTTTCTCATCTGACCAACCATAATAATTCAGCGCTACATCCAACGGTACCCGTACCGAACGGATGATATCCCATTCCCATTTACCCAGCTCATCGTAGATATCCCGGTAAGCTCCGATCTCGTTGCCAATTTCCTCCACATATGCGGCCCAACCTTCCGCGTAACAAGGTACATTAAACAAATTTTGCAGTTCCGTTTGTCGCACTGACCGACTATAGTTACGCTCGTAGTGATGTCCGGGTACCGCTTCGTGCAGGTAGATCCAGACGATCTGACGTTTATTAAAGGATTGACCAAAGAAGTTGTAATAAAAGGTATTGTTCGTGTAAAAAGCCGGTACCTGGGCCATAGCTTCATTGCCTCCCCGTTCAATCGTATGATCAGGAATAGTTGAAATGCCTGGGAAGAATTGATCAAGCTTAGGACCTAATTCCGCTTTCACTTTGTCAAACTCAGCTTGCACGGTTTTGACATCCGTGTAAAAAAACGAATCATCGGAAATATACTGTTGAAAATCCAGACTATCCATACCACTGTGTTCCTGTAAGGCTTTCATGCTCGCTTTGACCCGATCAATTTCTGACAGTCCAAATTCGTACATAGATTCGGGTGTGACCGTTTGATCGATCCATTGTTTGAGAAAATACCGATACCAGATTCTACCGTTCGGGATTGTCGCCAAGCCGTACGTAGAGATCGAATCAGGGCCTTGACTAATCCATTGCTGCTCAAGGGCTAAACGTTCTTCGTGCCGCAACAATTGGTACATAAGTAAATCGTATTCTAGTTGTTGAGTAGGAGGCAGGTCTTGTCTTTTTACATGGTTCAAATCAGATCTTAACTCCGCAAAAAGTTGAGCTTGTTTGGATAAGTTTTCCGCATCTTTAATGTTGGAAATATTGGTAACATAGGATAAGGTTAAACCGGTAATATCCAGCTTATTATATTCACGGCTAAAGTTTGTGACTAAATTCTCCCATTTCTTTTCAACGGTAATTTGTCGATCGATTGGCCGGGCGGAACAAGTCAATAAGACGATACAGCTGAGGTAAAGGCTTTTTTTCATATTTTAGAATCTTAGTTAATTGAATTAATGATTCAAAGTTCACTAAGTGTAAAATGGGATTTCTGCAAAAAATTGCTAATTTTTTTAACTGAGTGCCGTAGTACAAAGATAGCCTCAGTTAATGAAGTTATCGGCTATTCATTTTTTATTGTATTTTTTTATAGGATTTCCCGTAAAAACAGTTATGTTTAAGCAGTGATTCTTTTCACTACTCTACATTTTTCCCTTTAGCACTACTACTTCAGACAATATTTATTGCTGTTGCTTCCATGAACACCCATTTGGGAAGGAGCCTGTAATCCATTTGACATCAATCAAGTAATATCCAGGCAACCATCGTGTCATTAATTAACCTCAAACATATATACCATGGGAAACAAAATTGTAACCTTAAATGTAGATACAGCCGGTATCAAAAGTTCAAACGTGGATGCCTCCTGTAATTTTGGACAATCCGCAGGTGTTTCAAATAAAGATTTCACAATTCAGGCTAAAGTCGGGGACACCATCACCTGGAAAGGTCATTCAACCAGTTCACCAACAGACATAGTCAATATCACTGCCATTAAACATGAAG
>CBDUIU010000809.1:0-2131 GCA_965367335.1 uncultured Saprospiraceae bacterium | reverse complement strand
AACCTACGGGGTTTAGGAGAAATAAAAACATTGAAAATTATTTCATGTTGAAAACTTTTAAATATGTGTATACAGTGATCAATTTAGTTAATCCTGTTGTTATAGAGTCATCATTTACTCACACTAAAAATTCTCCTAATACTATGCATTATTCTCCTTTCGGAAAATCTGGCTTACGGGTGTCTCCTTTATGTCTCGGTACGATGACATTTGGTGAAGACTGGGGCTGGGGTGCTTCCAAAGATATTTCCCAACAACAATTTGACCTCTTCCTGGAAGCTGGCGGTAACTTCATTGACACTGCTGATGTTTACACGGAAGGCAGTAGCGAGGAAATACTTGGCGATCTCATACAGGCAGATCGGGAGCACATTGTTTTGGCTACAAAATATACCCTTTCCAACACCACCCATAATCCCAACAAATCAGGGAATGGCCGGAAGAATATGGTTCAATCGGTAGAAGGTAGCCTGAAACGGCTTAAAACGGATTACATTGACTTACTCTGGGTTCATGCCTGGGATTTTACGGTACCGGTACAAGAAGTTATGCGTGGATTGGATGATCTGGTGCGTGCCGGGAAAGTACTCTATATTGGTATTTCCGATGCCCCGGCCTGGGTCACTTCCCGAGCGAATACCATGGCAGAACTTCGCGGCTGGACACCTTTTATTGGCAGTCAACTTGAATATAACCTCACCGAGCGGACTCCGGAACGTGATCTGCTTCCCATGGCCAAAGCCCTAGGTATAGGTACCGTCGCCTGGTCGCCACTTGCAGCAGGGCTCCTTACCGGTAAATACCTTGACCGTAACGGTTCAGGCAGTGGCGGGCGTATGGAAGGATCTACTTCTTATCGGCTCAATGAACGCAACAATAAAATTGCACAAGCGACGGTAGATGTCGCCAAGGAAATTGGGGCCAGCCCGGCCCAGGTTGCCTTAGCCTGGATTCGTCAAAAAGGCGTCATCCCGATTATCGGAGCAAGTAAGGTCGCTCAGTTAAAAGATAATATTGGTTCGCTGGAAGTTAATATCCCGGATGAGCTTATGGGACGGCTGGATAGTGTTAGTGAAATCGACCTTGGTTTTCCTCATGATTTTGTACTCCGTGCAGGTGCGCGTAAAATGATTTACGGGGATATGGTGAAACAAATCGAAGGTATAGAGAATCCCCATTTACACGCGGCATTACAAAAAGAAGATTAAAATGCTATATTGCTGATGAAGGAATACGCATTTATTGTTAACCGTTTTACGAAGTGTGCGAGAGCATTATTCAAATCGTTTATTATATTTAAAAGTTGAACTACTTATATTTGGGAGGATCAGCTGTATGATCTGCTATTCATGTTTGTAAACAGCGGATAATTCCTTAGAGCGATAGCAACTATTATTGTATTCCCTCATTAGCCCCTTTTATGAAACTAAGCACAGAACTCAAAGAAGCCATATCCAGTCTTTCTCCCAGAGAAAAAGACAGACTATTATTTCGGTTAATCGCCAAAGATAACAGGCTGATTGAACAGCTAAAATTCAGGTTGTTGGAGGAGAGTGATACCGGGGTAATGGAAGATCGCCGCCTGGCCATTCAGCAATCCATCGACCGGTATTATGAAACGCATAATTTTTATTCTCCCGGCTACTTATTGTTGGATTTGCGTAGGTTGAGTGGTGCGATCAACAGGCATGTCACGACGACCAAGGACAAATATGGTGAAATATTTTTAAATTTTTATATGCTCAATATGGCATTTGATTATTATGCTGAAGCGATTAAACAGTTTCGCCCATATCAATCCAGAACATTCCATGAATACATTATCAAGCGAGCCATTAAATTATTGAAACTACTGGCTAAGCTACACGAAGATTACCGGCTGGATTTCGAAGAAGCCATGCAAAAGTTAGGGAAGTATATGATGGATGACCCGGTGCTCTATCAACGCTTGCCAGCATTTGATTTGGAGATAAAATGGCTGTTGCGTGGGGAGGTGCCCGAAGAATGGTAAAGGTTTTTCCTTAAGCTATAATCTTATAAAGTCTGGTTTATTAAGTTTATGCCACCTTCGGCGGTTTGGTTTATCTCTTTGCTAAAGCAAATTTGGAGTTTATCACTTAGTTCGTATGAA
>CBDUIU010000808.1:0-2135 GCA_965367335.1 uncultured Saprospiraceae bacterium | reverse complement strand
TCTCCGACAATTCGCAATTGCACCTTTGAACAGAACTACGCAGTTCTCGGTGGCGGAGCTTATCCCCGCTTTGGGAATGCTACCGGAACAACCTTTGAAGACTGTACTTTCCAAAACAACCGAGCCATAGTTGGGGGCGGTCTTTATATTTTTGATTGTCTGGATGTCGTGTTAAATCGCTGCACGATAAAAAACAACACGGCAGAATCCGATGGAGGTGGCCTTTATCCATCCGCCTGCAGTTTTACACTTTCCGAATGTTTAATCTCAGAAAACACTGCAGCTAGATTTGGTGGCGGAGGTCGCTTCGACAATAGTGCCTTTCTCCTTGACAATAGTGAAATCAAAAATAACAATGCACCCATATTGGCAGGTGGCGCATTATTTTTCAATTCTAATTTTAACATTCGCAATTCTATTATTCGTAAAAATACTTCTGATGGAGACGGCGGAGGTTTTTATGCTACCGGATCTGTCTTTGAGATGGATCAGGTGACGCTTGACTCTAACGATTCCGGTTCTTTTGGTGGTGGGGGAACCATATTTGGTAGTTTCTTTACGATTGAAAATTCTGCTATAAGTAGCAATATTACAGGCACTGGTACAGGAGAAGGCGGAGGAGGTTTATATGTAGGTGCTGATCCAGGCGACACGACGATCTATACGATAAGTAATACAACCTTCTCCTTTAACTCTGCTCCTTTCTCCAGTGGACTGGCCTCATACGGAGAAGGCTATGTCTTAGCCAATATCGAAGGTTGTTCTTTTGCGAGTAATTCAGCGGATAATGGCGGGGGCGGCTTTGGTGGCTCTTTTGGCTCTATTTCTTTTCTTTCTGACTGCGACTTTACCAACAATACGGATGTGCAACTGGGAGGTGGACTATATTTCGGTGGCAGTACAGATGGCAATGTTGCGGTAGTTGAGAATTGTCGTTTCGAGAATAATGCAGCAACGACATTCGGAGGAGCGGCGGTTTATGTAGCCCAGGATGGCAGTTACACCTTTGATAGCTGCTCATTTACGGGAAATGTTGCCATCACAGGTTTTGGTGGAGCTATTAATTATCAACCTGACTCATTCCCACTCAACGAATTAATAATTGACAAATGTGAATTTTTTAATAATAATGGCTTTGACCAAGGAGGCGCACTCAATGTTGGAGATGGCAACGTTTTGATCACCAACACCCTATTTAATTTTAATCGTGTAACTCCTGACCCAATGGCCGGTCCTACTCAGGGACGTGGAGGAGCCATTTCCAATAATGCCAGTTTTAATGATACCTCTCAGATCACTCTGGTTCACAACACGTTTGCCAATAACACCGGATCTTTCTCCGGTGGCATTTCTCAATGGGAGGCAGATAGCACAACGGCAACGGCGCTCTTGATAC
Source organism: uncultured Saprospiraceae bacterium (assembly GCA_965367335.1). Classification (GTDB taxonomy): domain Bacteria; phylum Bacteroidota; class Bacteroidia; order Chitinophagales; family Saprospiraceae; genus CBDUIU01. Next base: position 739 of record CBDUIU010000808.1, on the reverse strand, counting down.
TCCAAAATAATGTTTTCGCCAATGATGATTTAAACTATGCCGTTGAGTCCGGGCTTCCGGAGGTCAACTCCCTGGGTGGTAATATCTGTAAAGACAATTCAATGGCCAGCTTCCTTACCGCTACAAATGATGCCTCTTCCGTTACCACATTTGGGTTTGTGGATGCATACAATGAAGAAGATTTTCACTTACTGGATAACAGCCCATTAAGAGACCAGGGGGTAGACGGGCCATTAGTACCAAGTACCGACATTGAAGGCACTGCTCGTACTGATGGTATGCCGGATATTGGTGCCTATGAGTATCAAGTGGTTTCCAGTACGCGCCCAGAGATCGGACAGGTCAATTTGTTGCAATTAATGCCTAACCCTGCAAATGAGTTTACCTTGCTTAGTATAGATCATGTTCACCAGGGGGAGGTCACTGTGAGACTTAGTAATGTCCTGGGGCAGTTGATCCGGGTAGAACAATGGTATAAAAACAGCCAGGAGGATAAGTTTAAATTGAATACAGCTACGTTAGTACCAGGTATTTATGAAGTCTCTATAGCCTTTGACCATCAGCTTATTAGCAAAAAAATGATCAAACGGTAAGTGTAATTAAGCAAAGAAGGCTGCGTTTTGTACAGAACGCGGCCTTTTTTGTTATCAAAAGAGTTTGTCTGTACAAGACAAATGATTTGTCCTGCTTATTCCTTTCGGCTATAAAAGTGTTAATTTCTTACAATTGACGCCCTTGC
>CBDUIU010000807.1:0-2140 GCA_965367335.1 uncultured Saprospiraceae bacterium | reverse complement strand
AATGTACCTGGAAGGTAGATGTCCGGGGGACATCTAATGGAGTGAACCGCTAGCGGGTGGGTATGCCAAGCGGAAACTCAAGTATGCAACCAAGAAAACGCTTTCATGTAGTTAGGTGATCGATTAGGTCGCTTGAAGTTAATTTATCAAGGATGGATTAATAACTACCGACTTGGTAATATTTACACCAAGTTAAACCCGGAATCTGCATTGGAAATGCATATTCCGCTCAAAGGGCTGACGAAATTATTGAGAATCAATGATTTGTCAGGGTTAAGCCCTGATATTGAAAATCACCATGATAGTTCCCTATGGGTCCTGCCTGATCTATTGATTTTCAATCGTCAAATTATGCATTAGTAATACTAATGCATAATGCGGGCTAAAGAAGATAGATGAGTGGCTTCGAAAACGTCTATGATGCTGCATCTGGCATGATTAAGAGTGAGCGAACCTGCAAGGGAAATGTCTGGGAGACATTTCAGCGAGGGAACCGCCAGGCGGAAGGGTGGAAGAATGGGAAGCTGGGCAGTAGCCCAGGGTCCTATACTTGGGACTACAATCCAGGTGTCGCTACTCAAGCGCCGGGGCTATGTCCCCATGCTAGAATACTACTCCAAAGTTAGATTTTCGATTTAATGAACCGCCGTAGGAGCCTGTCCCGACACTTGTCGTCGGGGAGAACCGTACGTACGGTGGTACTGACGCTGCGGTCAGCATCGAGATGTGAGACCCGGTACTGACATTAATCGTCAGTAGGCGCACTTCATCAGCTACCGCTGGTGAGGCCGTCTACTCGATTATGCTCTGTTTTAATTCAGTTCTTCTATTAATTAAAAAGGTCTGATTTAGAAACCTGTCTTGAAATATCATCTAATTCGTTATAAACTCCATCATCATCGGCAGTTCCAAAAAAGGCTATCACTAAATTGCGAGAAGGAGAAATGTAAAGACCTTGTCCGCTAAATCCACCTTTATAAAAATCTCCGTCTTCCATTACTTTGTCCCATTGATAGGTATTGTGACGAACAACTTCTTTATCAAGCGTGTAATTTTCAGAACCGTATGCAGTTACCAAGTGAGGACGACCTTGCTTTTGAATTTTATCAAAATATTCATTTGAAACGAAAGCATTTTCAGTTGAACGACCTTCGTTCAGAAACATATAGCCAAATCGAGCTAAATCTCGAAGTGTAGAATTAATTCCTGCGTGAGAAATGCTAGTGCCATTTGTTTGAGTAATAAATGCATCAGATTCCGCACCGATTTTTCGCCAAATTTCACGTTCAATATTTTTTGCATAAGAAAGACCTGTGATTCTCTCTATGAGGCAAGAGAGAACGTATGTGTTTACTGAAGTATATTCAAATACCTCTCCAGAGGTTTTTGCAGATGATAAGGTCTTAATGTGCTCAAAAGCATTGTCTGCGGTTTTTTCTGTTCGTTTTAGAAATCCAAGAGCTGCTTCAAATTGATAGTAACAAGTTTCAGGGTTTTCAAAAGCACCATCAACCCATTCACGACAATCAATTCCTGAAGCCATATCAAGAATGTCAATTATGGGTACACCTTCCCATCCAGACTCTTTAAGTTCAGGCAGATAATGTTCTATTGGTTTTGTTGCATCAAGTTGTTTTCTGTCTTCCAAAATTGCTATAAGAGTTGAAGCAAACACTTTAGATACTGACCAGTAAAGATGCCTATCGTTTGGAAACATTCTTGGGTAGGCTTCATATACAATACGGTCTCCTTGCAATATTATCATACCATCCACTTTCTCGCTAGTTTTGACATAGTTTTGAAGTGTCATTTGTCCTAATTCAGAAGTAACAACAAACTCCTCGATTTCTTTGCGGTAATCTTCTTTCAGGCTTTTAATATTTCCTTCTCTATTGATAATGGCGTGAGTCCAAAATTCAGGCATATTTAAAAATATATAACGAGATATTTCACCTCCATCATCCCAATTATCCAAATTCCATTGCTTAAATACGGATTGAATTTCCTTATTTGAAAAACCATCATAAGTTTGAGCAAATAAATTTGAATATGGAACAATTAATAAAAGAAGTAATAGTCTGTAATAGTACATTTTTTTCAAGGATGTTCGGTTTTTAGAAATTGAGCATAACGTGTTCGT
>CBDUIU010000806.1:0-2150 GCA_965367335.1 uncultured Saprospiraceae bacterium | reverse complement strand
AGGTGAAGAAAAGTGTTCCGCGAAGCGTCCGAAACCACGAAGCCTTAGCAAGCCGCACCGCATTCATTGCGGGGGTGGTTTCCCATGGGAGGAGACTGAAGTATGCGGAACGGCAAAGGTCGATATAGAGGAACACGAAATGAATAAGAGGCCAGACGGATTGGGGTAGGGTGGCACATCAAATACTCGATCAGTATCACCAAAGGAAATGGCATTAATGAATCGCCCAGTACCTGCTTGGGCCCTTACTGACTCCGGCGAAGGCAGGCGAGGCCCGTACGCTGGGTGGTGACGCAAGGCGTCACCAGTTGTGAGAGGCGCTCCCCGGTTAATCATGACCGGGCTGTTTACTCGATTGGGCGGCGGTATTTATTTTTTCAAACCTTCTTTCACTTCATCTTTCAGACGGGGAAGGTGTTTTCGCAGAACTGCCCAAACTATCGTTTCATCCAATCCATCATAATTATGGATCAGGCGATTTCGGAAACCAACAATCTCTTTTGAATTCGTTAACTCGAATGACTCGGCTTCCTGGCGAAACAGGTTGACCGCTTCTCCGATAATTCCTAACTGCCGTTCAACGGCACTCTGCGTCTTAAGATCTGATACGTAATCTTCAAAGCTGGGGGCATCCTCGGTAAATGCCTCAATTAAATCAATGGCATGAAGAATGTCAGACAGATATTTCTTCGCTTTCTCGGTCATAAATGAGTTGCTTGGTCTCCTCTATTGCCTTCTTCAGGTAGGGATTCCGAATTGGTTTATCTGTCAGCAGGTCAACTTCCCGATTATAGAGCTTCTCCAGTTCATCCCATAGAGAAAGTAGCTTCTCTCCCTTCTCTAAAGGAGGCATGGGGGCTAATTCAACAATCAAGTCGATATCACTACTCGTAGGCTTGAAAGATCCCGACACCACCGAACCAAAGGCATAAACGCGTTCTACCTTGTACTTCTTACAAAGCGCAACTAGCTGGTCAAAATGGTTTTCTATGATCGGATCTATCCGCATTTCTTACAAGATAACGAACTATGCCTATTTAACATAACGAGAAACTCGACTACGGAATTCCATATCGCCGACAACGGCGGGGGCTCAGCTAAAATGAGTATGCGCCTTAGTTTCTAGCCTGAATAACTTTTACTAGTTGGCGATATGTTTCCAAATACGCAGTTCGCATGTATTCTCGCTTCGTCCTTTTATTGGTCCAAAATCTACCCAGTAAATATCTCCTTTATCCCCGCTACCTCTATGGGAAAATAAGTATTTTCCATCAGGTGATACACTGGGACACATTTCACATTGATCCGTATTGATTTTAGCCCCTAGATTTTGAGTTTCCGACTGCGTCAAATACATATTTATAAGTGGATAACTGTTTTTCAGCGCCCTGCAGGGTGTAATCAATCACCCGATCACTACCCAGCGATTTTACCAAGTCGAAGTTTTTGCCGCTACAAACAGCAGTTACGTTTGCGCCGGCAAGTTTGGCTAATTGCACCGCCATTGTCCCAATACTGCCTGACGCCCCGTAGATTAAGACTTCATCGCCTTTCTGAATGGAGGTTTTGCTCAATAGATGCATAGCCAGTAAGCCACCATAGGGAGTCGCGGCCGCCTCATTATGGCTGATGTTGGGCGGTTTCAGGGCGATACTCCAGTCTTCAGGCAGGCATATATATTCAGCATAAGATCCAAAGCGGTGATTGGTAGTAGAAATAGAACCATAGGCAAATACTTCCTGACCAATCTGAAAGGAGGTTGCTTTTTTGCCCTTCGCTACCACCACTCCGGATGATACCATGCCCAAAATGGGGTTGCGTGGTTTCCCAAAACCGAAGATGATTTGCAGTATGAGTTTTGGAATAAGCGGCTCATCCAATCTTCGTATAAGGACATCGCTGGCGGTGACCGAGGTAGCTTTTATTTTTATCAGCACCTCATTGTTTTTTGGGGATAGTTTTTCAATATCTGCCAATACCAGGTTTTCAGAACCTCCGTATTTCAAGCATTTAATCGCTTTCATCATGTTTTCTTTTTCTGAATTTCACATTTCTTATCTTCATAAATTTGCTTTTTGAAACGCTTCTGTTCTTTGTATTTGCTGCTCTACATCCCATTCTAAAGGGTTTCTTAGATTAGCCAAGAATTA
>CBDUIU010000805.1:0-2173 GCA_965367335.1 uncultured Saprospiraceae bacterium | reverse complement strand
GGAAGGGCTTGAGCGGGAAGAAAAACTGATTGAAGAAGGCCTGGAAAAAATGGGCAAGAAATTCGGTAATTATTTTATGCCAGACCTTGGTTGTGGAACGCCAATACGTTTAGATGTTGATGAGCAAGTGGCCTTATTGATCATCGATTCACAATGGTACCTGAAGATCGAAGATGAGACGGATGAAAATCAAAATTGCCCTGGATGGAACCGTGAACGTTTCTGGGAAGCCCTGGCGGGTTTGACCGGAGAGCTTAAAGACAAAGAGGTCATTATTGTCATGCACCATCCGTTGTATACAAATGGAAAACATGGGGGCTTTTTTTCCTGGAGACATCACTTATTTCCACTGACAGAGGTTAATCGTCTATTATGGATTCCCTTGCCGGGGTTTGGATCGATCTATCCCGTTTGCCGTAGGTTGATTGCAGTGAAGCAGGATGTACGCAATAAGCATTATCAGGAGATGAAAAACCGCTTGCTACAACTAGCGGCAACACATGGTCGCTGTATATTTGTTGCCGGTCACGAGCACAGTTTGCAGTATTTTGAGGTCAATGACCAGCCTTGTATTGTCAGCGGAGCTGGTTCTAAACAATCCGAGGTACGTGGAGGCAAAGGGGCTTTATTTGCCTACGGCCACCCAGGCTTTGCCCGCTTAGATTATTATGCAGACGGGCAACTTTGGTTGCGATATTATGGCGTAGGAGAAGAGGAAGTGTTTCGTCATCAGATCAGATAGGCCGATTAATATATAGAAATTGCCTTTTATCGGAACTTTATTTGAGGATTCAAGTGTTTAAGAATAGGAACAAGATCACAACTACTGAATAACATAGATGCGACGTAGTTTAACGAAATAAAGCTATGACCCTAACGCATCTGATCAGATTTCACTCAACTTACTATTTTCTTAGCGAAGTTTGCTGAATTACAGCTGCCATTTAGGGGTTTTAGAGGTACAATTTGGATGGGAGCGTGATAAGAACCGGCCTTCTTTTTGTGGTTAAAATTCTGTTAATCATTGGATTTTCAAAATAATCCACCTAAATTTGAAATAATTCAACAGTTCATCCATCCAAAATAGACCTTATTTGCCGTAAAATTTACATTTCCCTGTCATCCGAATCTCGTTCAAAAACACTTTAAACAATAGGTAATGCGGTATGCTTTTTTAGGTCTTTTTCTCGCTTTTTTTTGTAAAAACTTATGTGCACAGGAATTAATCTATACTCCTTTGCCTTCCTTGTTTTGTAAACCAGGGGTTACCAATAAGGCGCCTAGTAAGGGTTTACTTATTGAGTATGGAGCTTATCCAAATTATCACCTAACCACTCGCTTAAATGGTGAAAACCAACAAAGCCAGGTTGATAATAACAGTTTCCTGAACATTAAACTTAAAGCGCCGCTTATTAATAAATCCGGACTCAAAGTGCTGGTGGGGGTAGCTCACTTGCGAGAAAATTATGACTTTAGGTCGATAGATCCCAGTGCTGATTTCCTCTTTAACGGGATCAATGATAATGTACTTAAAACCACCCGGATCGGGCTTTATATTCTAAAACCTATCAATTCCCGTCTATATACCAGTTTTAAATTTGAAACTTCGCAGAACGGCGATTATGATAAGCTCTTTAATTTTGATAAGCGTTATGCTATCTATCGTGGGATTGGGATGGTCGGTTTCAAGCCTAACGCTAACAGGGAATGGGGTGTTGGAGTCATGGCACGGACAGGTTTTCGCAAGTCTGCCTTACCCGTTCTTCCTTTCGCCTTTTATAACCAAACCTTTAATGATAAATGGGGTATTGAGTTGGCAATTCCAGTCAGCATGAAAGTTCGTTATAATGTGAACGATAAGAATATTTTCATGATGGGCTCCGAGTTTAACAGTCGTTCCTACTCTCTAGATTTACAAGATGATAGCAACTCTATCTTTCATGCGCGGACTTCACGCGTAGATTTGTCCCTGGAATATTTGCGCCAGGTATCTCCTTGGGTTTGGTTTAGTATAAAAGGTGGTTATGCACATAACTTCACTTCTCGTTTTGAAAACGCATCAATGAACACTTCAAACCTTCCGGAATTGATTGAGGCGAACCCAAGTGGTGGCCCATTCTTTAAGATTGGAGTTTTTGTATCGCCTTCAAAAAAAGCAATGAAATAAATTGCC
>CBDUIU010000804.1:0-2181 GCA_965367335.1 uncultured Saprospiraceae bacterium | reverse complement strand
TCCGGAGCTCATCACCGCCCAAAGAGAATTGTTAGAAGCAGTAAAACTGCAATCATTAAACCCGGATTTAGTAGAAGCAGCCCGGAATAAATTGCGCTACTGGAAAATTGGACAGACCACGATTGAAGACATTGAGCAAAAGGGTGTGATCCAGGAAACCTTTACCCTGTTTGCAGATGAGTCCGGCATTGTCACAAATAGACGCGTAGCCGTAGGTGATTACCTCAAACAAGGAGAACCGCTTTTTGACTTAATGAACCTCCGAAAAGTCTGGGTACTTTTTGACGCCTACGAAGAGGATCTGGCGAACATCTCCCTGGGGGATAGAATTGAATTCACGACACCTTCAATTCCTAACAAAATTTTTAAAACCCGGATTACTTTTATAGATCCGGTCATTAATGCTAACACTCGGGTTGCATCCATTAGAACAGAAGTCAACAATTCAAATGGATTACTCAAGCCGGAGATGTTTGTTTATGGAACTTTACAAAAAAAATCGACGCACAAAGGCCAATTGACCGTCCCAAAATCCGCCGTGCTTTGGACCGGCATACGATCAGTAGTGTATGTCAAAGTACCGGATATGACGATCCCATCTTTCCAGTTTCGGGAAGTAGAAATTGGAGAGGCCTTAGGAAACAGCTATCAGATATTGAGCGGATTGGAACCAGGAGAAGAAGTCGTCACTTATGGTAGTTTTACCATCGATGCTGCCGCCCAACTCAATAATCAAGCGAGCATGATGAATAAAGATGTTATGGTAAAGGGAGTTGACCATACTTCTTTATTGCCAGACTATACGGATGTTACTCCAGCTGAATTTAAGCAACAATTATCAGACGTCACTAAGGCTTATATCAATTTAAAGGATGCGCTGGTGGATACTGAACCTGACAAAGCAAGTCATTCAGCCAAGCAGCTAGTACAGCAATTAAATAAGGTGGATATGTCATTAGTAAAAAATGAGGTCCACTTATATTGGATGGAACAACTCCAAGCCTTAGAAGCACATGGTAAAAAAATTACAGAATTGAACGATATCGAACCGCAACGTGAACAGTTTGATTTTTTGTCACAAGCCTTAATTAAAACAATAAAGGCTTTCGGGATACCAAAAGACACTCTGTATATACAACACTGCCCTATGGCTAATGATGATAATGGGGCGGACTGGATAAGTAAAGAAGCCGAAATTCGCAACCCTTATTTTGGAGATAAAATGTTGACTTGTGGAATAGTCAAAACAACAGTTGATAAAACCTACAAAAACAAATCAACCAAGAAGTCTTCTTCCGCTTCAGAAAATTTACACCACCACTAAATCCAATACAGCGTATGGACAGTTTGACACAAGCCACCCTCGGCGCCGCTATCGGTGAAGCGGTACTCGGCAAAAAAATTGGGAACAAAGGAGCTATCACAGGAGCTATTGTCGCTACTATACCAGATCTGGATATTTTGCTTGTGCCTTTCCTGAATGATCTTCAGAAAATTAGTATCCACCGGGGCTATAGTCATTCCATCCTATTTTGTCTGCTCGGATCATTTGCTTTGGCCTTTATACTAACTAAAACAAAGTGGACCAAAACATTAGGGTTTAACCGGTTGTGGTTATTTAGTTTTCTCGCCCTATTTACACATGTTTTGTTAGATGCGTTTACTACTTATGGTACTCAGTTATTTTTACCCTTGACCAATTGGCGAGTAAGCTTTGACAGTATCAATATTGTTGATCCGGTCTACACTGTTCCGCTTCTCATTGGCGTTTTGGTAAGTGTTTTTTATTTTAAAAAAACAGATAAAAAACGGGGATTGCCGAATACCGTAGGTTTATTACTGAGTTCCATTTACCTTATCTTCACCCTGGCGAACAAACAACACATTGAAAAAGTCTATTCTACTCAGTTAGCAGAACAAAACATACCTTTTCTTAACCTACTAACCGTTCCCGTCAAAGTAGGCAATATGGTTTGGTATGGTGTGGCAAAAAATGACACCCATCTTTATCTTGGTAAATATTCTATGCTAAAAAAGAATAAAATTGACTTTCATTCATTTCCCATCAATGATCAATTATTGGATGGGCTGGATCCACAATTAGTAGATAAAATGAAATGGTTTGCCCAGGGTTTTTATACCGTTGCAGCGCACGAGGGTAAAATTCGGATCTATAATATG
>CBDUIU010000803.1:0-2184 GCA_965367335.1 uncultured Saprospiraceae bacterium | reverse complement strand
AGCCAGGTAAAATAAAAACCCTAAATAGGTTTTGGAACGCACTGAAATAGTTTGGGTTGACTCCGCCAATGCTCTACCTCTATACTGCTGCACAAAGTCGGTATATAAATAAGGTACTCCGTTCCAAACGCCCAACATGGAAGAAAAAACGGCACCCCAAAAACCAAGTAAAAAAGACCACTTTCCAAAACTTCCCAAGGTTTCTCCTAGTTTGTCTGACAGCCCTACAATCATCTTATAACCATTCAGGTCATCCGGATTAACCCCTGCCCCAATGATGATGACAGCCATTCCAAACAAAACGGTCATGGTGTAAGCCACGCCCAGGTCAAAACGGATCATAAATAACCCGGCTTCCTGTGGCTGGTGTTTTTCTTGTAGCCAATAAGAGTAACAAAGGATGGTCACCGTGCCTCCGATACCTCCGATGAGGGCGAGAATGAAGGCAATGGCATGGGGGTCGGCCGGAATACGGGGCAAAAAGATGGACCTGAAAACGTCACTCCAATCCGGGCACACCATCACCGCACATACCATCACAACAATAAACATCAGTACAATAAAAAGTTTCATTACATTTTCTACCCAACGATACCCACCAAGGTATATTAAGATCACAGCCACAACCGAGTGAATACCACCCCAGTCCGCTACGGCTACTTTTTCTTCCAATGGCAATGGAAACACCGTGTTGGCAACTAACCCACAAAAGGAGATGAGCGTTGCGGCGACCAAAAAGGCCCAAAAGACCAAATAAATAACAAAATAAATGGAAATCCATTTGGGCAAGCGTTTGACCCAGCCTTCTATTAAAGTCGTTCCGGTAGCCAGGTGCCATTTAGCTAAACCTTCATTCAAGACAAACTTAAGTAGTCCGCCTATCAAAGCCGCCCAGAGGATAATTACCCCGTAACGAGAGCCTCCAATGGCAGCAGCGATCATATCGCCGGCGCCAATACCTGTGGCCGCAACCATAAAGCCGGCGCCTGTTTTAGAAAGCAGAGAGCGTAGAGAATGAGACATAGGTAAACTTTATGGCACCCAAATTAATATAATTCTCCTAAAAGTTTTAACTTGGCTAAGTTTTGAATTGAGTCAAGACTTAACAGAGCTACCATAATGTTTATCTGACATATTGCTTACACTTATATTTTTCATATAAATTTTAATGAGAACAATCCTATTAATCATACAGCTATTATGTTTTGTTTTGCTTTTTGGTCAGGACCTTCCTGCTTATCTTCCTGAGGATACCGAATCCCAAATGCTGGATCTTAGATGCCTATGCAAACCAGGTGTCTGGAATAAATCAGCTAGCCGGGGAATAGAAATTTCTTTTTTGCACGTGGTTCCTAACAAGCTTGAAGAAGAAGATGGCTATCCTTTGAACAAACCACTCAGTGAGCTCAGCATTCAAAACCTGATCATTAAACTGCGCTTTCCGATTATTAACAAGGAGGGATTTAAGGTAATTGGGGGGGTAATGTATCGGCCGGAGCATTATGACTTCCGCAAAATCGGTGCAGACTATGCCAACGTATTTAACTATTTGAATAGCGAACGAATGAAGAGCAGTGGCTTTGAAGGATTAATCACAAAATCCTTAAATGAAAAATTTTATACCGCTCTACGTTTACGATTGGCTTATAATGGAGATTATTCAGGCTTTATCAAGTTTAAAGATCGCTATTCCATTTTTAATGCCTCTGCTGTGCTTGGCATAAAAAAACATGATCATCTCGAATACGGTATCGGACTGAATTTCGTCCATAGTTTTCGTAAAACCTCAATTCTCCCTTTCTTCATCTACAATCAAACCTTCAATGATCGATGGGGCTTAGAGACCATCCTACCTGCCAGGGTACGCGTTCGCTACAACTGGAACGACCGGTCGCTCTCTATCTTAGAACTCTTGTACAACAGCCGTAGTTATGCCATCGAAGTTGATGACAGCGTCCCTCAGTATTATCAATTCAATCATTCGGAAATTCGTCTGGCGTTTTCGCTAGAACAGCGTATCCACCCTTGGGTTTGGCTGGAGGGAAGTCTGGGTTATCAGTACAATTTCAGCGCTGATTTTGAAGCGCCGGGAAATGGGCCCGCATCCTTTCAAGTAGAACCTGGAAGCTCTCCTTTTTTTAAAATTGGTATATTTATTTCACCAGCAGAATCGGTTAAATAGAG
>CBDUIU010000802.1:0-2185 GCA_965367335.1 uncultured Saprospiraceae bacterium | reverse complement strand
GCCTTGTTCCAGGATGACTCTAAGCGTTGGAATGCTGAAGCCCAGTATAACAATACCTTTGGAGATCTTTCCCTGGTTACCGGTGCGCAATTCCAGAAAGACATTGCCAATAGTAACGGAACTTATTTGCTGGATAATGGTGGCATGACGGACATCGAAGTAGCGCAATTTGGTGGGTATGCGCATTTGACCTATGAATTTGGCGGAGGATGGAGAGCACTGGCTGCAGCCAGAGGAGACTATCATGAGATCTATGATTTCAACTTTGTCCCGAAACTGGGCATTTTGCATATTGGTGACAAAGGGACCTGGCGTTTAACCTATGGCCAGGGCATTGCTGCACCAACGATCCTGAATATGTACGGTGACTTGTTCGCTGGCCTTATCCTTGGAAATGCGGAAGGCTTCACCTTAACAGATGGCAGTAAGGTAGAAAAACAAAAAGTAGAAAAGATCCAGACTTTCGAGTTGGGCTATCGTGGTAAACTTGCTGAGAATAAGTTATTCCTTGACGCGAACGTCTACTATAACATCTCAAAAGACTTCCTGAGTCCGGTCACCGTCGTTGGTGTTACGACCCACCGTGGCGACACTCCAATTGAGGAAGTACAATCCGGCTATGCTTTTTATAATGGCTTAGTGGCTACTTATATCAATTTTGGCGAAGTGAACACTTATGGATTTGACCTGGGACTCAACTATTACTTCACTCCTAACTTAAGCGGTTCGTTTAATTATTCCTACTTTGACTATTCCGTGGATGAAGACAATCTGGATAATGATTTTAATAAAGATGGTGTAGTAAACTTCCTGGACATTCTGGTTAATGCTCCGACTCATAAAGCCGGAGCCGGTTTGAATTACACGAGTGAAAAATGGTTTGGCGCTATCTTCGGCCGCTGGGTACAGGAGTACGATTACTTCTCCAGCTTTCAGATTGCCTCAAAAACCCACGAAGGTTTGACCTACCGCGGTGTTCCCATCGTTGAGAATGCCAGAAGTGGAGATACTTTCAACTATGGACCTTTGGGCGGATTTGTTACCGTGGACTTAAGCTTAGGCTACCACATTAATGAAATGTTTACCGTATCAGCAGCAGCAAGTAACTTGTTTAATCAGGAACTGCGAGAATTTACAGCAGTAGCACCGACTAAAGGATTGTACACGCTAGAATTAAAAATAAATTTACCGGCTGTCGGTCGTAAATAGTTTATATGCTAGCTTGGATACTTTTCATGATATACCTGATCGGCACGGCCTGGCTGGGCTGGTTAGGTCACAAGAAAACAGATGACTTTGGTAGTTTCGCCATCGGCAAAGGGGATTTATCCCCTTTGCAGGTTGGCGTCACCCTGGCAGCGGCAACAGCTTCCGCCGCTACCTTTATCATCAACCCGGGTTTTGTCTATGTAGACGGTCTTTCAGCTTTTATGCACCTGGGGTTGAGTGTTTATCTGGGCTTTGTTTTTATGTTGAGCCTGCTTTCCTTTCGCTTTCGAAAGTTAGGCGCAGATATGCAGGCATTGACTATTCCGGATTGGATCGGCAAGCGGTATGGTTCCAAAAATTTCTCGCTCTACTTTGCCTGTATCAATCTGCTGGCATTTGCCTTTATCGTTTTACTAGTCGGTGGTATTTCCATCGTAATGCAAAAGTTATTAGGCGTTAATAATGTTACCGCTTTAATCATTACCCTAACATTTGTCACCGGCTACGTTTTGTTTGGAGGTACCTATGCGCATGTCTTCACCAATATGTTTCAAGGATTTTTGATGATCTTTATTACCTTGATCGTGGTTGGGATGGGCATCAAGATTATGTTGGATACACCCGATGTTATTGGCCAACTAGAGGCAACTGACGAACATCTGCTTAGCTGGATAAATCCGGATAGTGTACTGTTTAACGATTGGTTTTCCATTTACATTTCCGGCTTTGGTATTGGCGCAGCTTTGGTGTGTCAACCGCACATTTTAACCAAAGCCCTTTATGTAAAAACCGACCGGGATGTCCGCAATTACATCCTGGTATTCAGTGTGGTTTTTTTCCTTTTTCTATTATTGCTGCTGGCAGGCTTTTGGGCACACCTGGTCGTTACTCCGGAACAACTTGTCGACCCAACGACTGGTGCCTTTCGTCAGGATCTGGTGATGACTGTTTTTCTGCAAAATGCTTTTCCTGACTG
>CBDUIU010000801.1:0-2206 GCA_965367335.1 uncultured Saprospiraceae bacterium | reverse complement strand
AGACATAGCTATCGCCCGCACAGATCGTATCCTCTAGCGAGGTATAAAAGGTATCTGCTATACTAAGGTTTAGTTCAGCAAGACTATCACAGCCCATTCCATCCAAATTAAAATAGCTTTGATAAGTACCTGCTGTTGTATAAACATTTCCATACCAGGTGATGGAATCCCCTGAACAAAGGGTATCCGAAAAATTCAATACTCCGGCAGAAGCTATTATAATATCTCGGCAATCATCCGTAATATCTCCGCAAATATAGGGATTGAGCGAGTCCAAGGTGAATGATTCCAGCGTTGTTTTGGTAAGGACAGTGGAAGTGAATGGAACTCGTGTACTATCATTCTTCAAATAAGAAAACCCACAAACTTGATAGGAACCATCTGAAAAGGTTCTCAAATCAATCGTGTCCATAAAAGCTAAGATCGTATCATTCCGAGAGACAATAAAATTATAATTATAGTTAGACGTGTCAGGCCCAACGCTACTAAAGGTGACTGTAGGTAAATAATAAAGTAAAGTATCTCCAGCGCATGTATTTAAGGTGGTCAATATATTTTGAGTTCCGGCCTCCGCTTCGCAATCAAAACAATCTAAACCACCATCATCACAAAAGATAAGCTGAAAATCAGTTATTTGTCCACTATAAAAAGGACTGGCATTTGTTACGGTCAAAGTCCAGGTACCATTAACTGTACCTGAATTAAAATCCTCCAGATTCCCTAAATGCGGATAATAAGACCCCCGGTAATTGCCAGCTACCGCCCAACTTTGATTATTGGACCAAACCGGATTAAAAAGATTATCTGGAATTACAGAAGAAGTAGAAGGCAAAAAAGAGATATCCCAGCGGGCAAAACCACTATAAGAGCCAAAAGGCGGAGTGACTTCCGAACCAATGATAGTAATTTGAGTTCCTCCAGGAGAAGTAAGTGTCATTTCTACTCCCCAGATAAAATCATGTTGAAACTCTATGATTATCCCACAGACTCCTTGGCCGGGATCTGATAGGTCATTATTTGAAGCCCCTGAAACAGAAAAAGTATAATCGGTTGAAGAAGGGATAACCGCAGATGGTGCCACCGGGATCGGGTCACCACAGTTATCACAGAAACAATCCTGCGCCTGAAGAACAGGATGGCACAGTAGGGTAAGTAGAAACAATGGGATTAATAATTTGCCCACTCTATTAGCGCTTTAGCTGTTTGGTTTTTGGGTTAATAAATATTTAGGTAAACTAACAAATTACACCTTTTTTGATTATTTCGTGCACGTTTTTTGCAAATTTAACGTTCGAATCTCGTTCTATAACACGACTGTAGCAACGATTCAACTATGTGAACTATTTTACTGTTCGTTATTTTATAGTAATGTGTTTGTTTATGAAAAACTTATTTTTACTCGTTTCTCTGATTTGGGTTTGGTGTATTCATGCATCACATTCTCCGTTTGTTACACATCAGGGATGCCAGCATCCCTATTTCCCCATAGGGAAAGACACCTCTGCAAAGGAGATGTTTCCAACCATTCCCGAACATCTTTATGATAGTATTTTTAAGAACAATCCTGACTTTTGGGCCTCCGGCTTTGATTTCCCAATTGGCAAACCAAATGCAGAAGGATATATCTTAACTCAACGCTTTGGCCAAAATAATCACTTAGGAGAGGATTGGAATGGCGAAGGCGGTGGTAATACAGATTTAGGCGACCCTGTCTATAGCGTGTCAGACGGCTTAGTTACCTTCTCCAGAAATGTTTGTTGTGGATGGGGGAATGTAATAAGAGTTATTCATTTTCAACCCAACAATCCGGATCTGCCCTACATTGAATCAGTTTATGCTCATTTAAATGACCTGAAGGTATTACCTGGTCAACTAATTAAACGTGGTCAACAAATTGGCACCATTGGAAATGCAGATGGTACTTATCTAGCTCATTTGCACTTGGAAATGCGCAATTTTGTCAACATGTCATTAGGTCCGGGGTATTCCGAAGACCAATTCGGTTTTTTAGTTCCTTCAGACTTCATCAACAATCATCGATAATCCCAAAACAAAAGGCGCCTTCTCTAAATTAGAAAAAGCGCCTTTTAAACTTAAAATTTGTTCAAAATAATAGTAATTTCTATCCTCGTTCCTAAAAATCCTTTTTATTAGACTTTATTCTAAATAATTTCGTATGGCTCAAAAAACTATTTTAGAATAAAGT
>CBDUIU010000800.1:0-2211 GCA_965367335.1 uncultured Saprospiraceae bacterium | reverse complement strand
TATTTTTTTATATCAAAAAAACAGAAAGATGTACCGTAAAACAATTGTCTATCTAGCCGTCTTTTCCTTATTCTTTTTGAGCAGTTGCAACAATGCTCCAGCTGGTGAATTGGAATTAAACAATGGCACAAAGTGGCAAGTGAATGCCGAAATGATGCCTCCATTAAAAGCGTCTAAACAACTGGTTTCGGACTATGCCAATGGAGATAAAAAAGATTACAAAGCCTTGGCTAAAAAGCTCAAAGAAAATAATAAGGTACTCATTTCAAGTTGTACGATGACTGGTAAAAGTCATGATGAGTTACATAAATGGCTGCATCCATACATGGGCTTGGTCACGGAATTAGAGTCAGCTAAGAACGAAACTCAAGCGAATCAAACATTTGAAAAGATTGAAAAATCCTTTAAAACCTTTGATCAATATTTTCAGTGAAGATAAAATCTAGCGGTGATGCAAGGCTGAATGGTAACTAATTTTGGAGAAACAAAAACACCAGACTTTTTCTTTAGCCAAAGGGTCTTTTGCGTATGTTGATTTTCCTTCGGCGGCAAGGGTTTTTTGTTTTTCCAATAAAATGATCTCTAAGCGGAGCCTACGAATTCTTTAAAATCTGCTTGCTGTTCTGGTCTTCCTATCGAGTTGACTTCTTGTGAAATTCAAATCGTTGTTATTTTGGATAACTAATAATGGGTTCCAATTTAAGCTGAATAAACCTTACGAAATTATTTGCTTTGTTCACCTTCGCGGTATCAACAGCAGCATCAACGTATAATAAATAAAACTTTTTTTGATTGGTATGTGATTCGTGAAAATGAAGGGCTCTTGAATCTTTGCCAATTGAAAATTCTTCGGGGGTGCCATTTTCAATAATGGTATACACGCCTCGGCCATCTTTAGCCATTTCAAGTTCATAAGGCGTTCCCTCGATAAACTTTCCTATTGGTGGTTTATTCCATAATCCGTTCGCATTCTTTCTGAAGGTTATTTTGGTGGAGTTTCCCTTTTTTGTGATATCCTCTAATGCATTAAAAAAGTTATTGTTCCTAAGACTGGAATCCGGTATGTAACCCAGCGGCTGACTTTCATCCTTAGCGATCATATATCTTTGGTCTATAGGCATAATTGAAAACTTCCGATTCATTAAGCGGTCTTTTATATTTTTCTTATTTAATCCCAGGACTACAGTATCAACAACTTCTGAATTAACCATTGCTTTTACGACTGGCTGAAAAATTTCCCCTTTGTCTAAATTCCAGGCAAACCATCCCTCCTGAGGTTCGACAACAAGATCATACTCAGGAGATGCATTCAGGAAATTATTAGTAAACAAGGTGACTACGCCACTAACCACCCCGGTGATAATGACAACAGTAAACAACCGGGATAAATACTTATCTTCAATTTTTATCCAACCGGCAAGACCGCAGATTGTAAAAATAAAAGACACGATAAATAATACAATGAATATATCTGCCAGATAATTAACCATGAAATGTCGTTTTTTTGTTACAACGTAATTTTACTTGCTTTCCTGGGTGTAGACAATATTTATCAAATAGGCTAATGCCTTTCAATTAGTTGAAAACTCAAGATACCTTTTACTTTTTGGTAAAAAGATTTCAACAATGCCCCTTCTTTTAGATTGGAATCGTACTTTATAGATACTTTTCTGAAAGTACTTTGATTAGAGCTTTTATGCTAATTTTCTCGCAGTATAGTTAAAGGTAAATAATAATTTAGAAAATAAAGATTAAGCACGGCTAAAATAGAATGAAGAAAATGGAAAAGCCTGGGAAGCTTGAACCTCAAATGGAGGTAGCTTTTTGTTTAATATAGGAGGTATTTAATGATTTCATTCCTCTTCCTTAACTTCCTCCAAACTGTCTAATACCCAAGGCATTAATTCTGAAACAGTAGGATGGACCAGCACAACTCTTCGATATTCGCGACACTCAATTCCGCTGTGCATGATGGCCGCAAACATATTAATGATCTCATCTCCGCCCACGCCCAGAATAGATGCACCCAGAATGAGATCCGTCTCGGCATCAACCAATAATTTAGCGAAGCCTTTGGTCTCACCCATCTCCTTAGCCCGGCTGATCTTCTCCATGGGTCGTACTGCTTTTAAGACCCGTTTGCCAGCTGCCAGTGCTTGTTTTTCATTCATGCCAACCCGGCCCAGTGGGGGATCTGTAAATAAAGCATAT